>NZ_JBIPPD010000089.1:0-12213 GCF_044368625.1 Flavobacterium sp.
ATTGATTATCTGCCATTTGTTTCATCAATGATGATAAACCAACTCTTACTGATTTACCAGCATTCGCACAAGCTCCAAATTCACTCATATTTTCACGAGTACGTATAAAGCCAGGTGCGGTTTTAATTTGTTCGGCAGATGGTCCGCCTTTTAATCCTGCAAAGTAACCATCGTTACCTTTGATTTTGAAGTGTCTAACTTCTCCGAGTGTGCCGACATATTTTATATGTCCTTTCTGTTTAGCCATTTTTTCTTATTTTTTTGAATTGATAAAAAACTTTTATAATATTGTAAAAATATTACATAAATAGTTGATATACAATAACTTAAATAACACAATTTAAACCAAATGAACACAATTTACCATAACAAGATTAAAAATAGATTTAGGATAGTACAAGTTGTTGATGGTGATGGATTGATTATTGAAAATATTTTTGATAAAAAATTAATTGAAATTAGATTTTTAGGAATAGATGCACCAGAGCTAAAGCTTTGTAAAAAGTTATATCAGGATGAGAGAGAAACACATTTAGCTGCTCATTTTTTGATTGAATTAGGTAGAAAATCTTTAAACTACCTTATGGAAATTGCACCACCAAAAACAAATATTTCAATAGCACTGGAAGAAAATAATATTTTAGATGTCTATGGTAGAACTTTAGCATATGTATTTTTAGAAGACGGTACTTGTCTAAATGAAAAAATGGTAGCTGAAGGCTATGCAAAGCCGTATAATCGATTTTATTGTAAAGAACTCACAAACTATCAAATATTAAATTTAAATGCTAGAAACGAAGTAAAAGGATTATTTTCATATTCTCTTAATTGGTAGATTTTTTATTATAGGTTTAGATCAAATGTTTTTTGAAACTACTTTATTTCCTATATAAAACTATACAATTGTGGGGATAATGTGGGGATATTTAGCAAATAAAAAACCCTAACTAATTGATATTCAATTGTTAGGGTTTTAATTCTGCGGAGAAAGAGGGATTCGAACCCCCGGACCTGTTACAGTCAACAGTTTTCAAGACTGCCGCATTCGACCGCTCTGCCATTTCTCCAATAATTTGCTTTCAATTCCTGATTGCGAGTGCAAATATAAGTTGTTTTTTTAATTCTCAAAGCTTTTTATTGAAAAAATATTGGCATTTTTTGGATATCAAAATTAACTTTTTCATACTGTATGAGTTAGCAGTGAAAAAATATTAGTAATTTACGTAGTCAATGATTTCTAAACCATACCCAATCATCCCAACGCGCTTGGCTTGTTGTGAATTCGACATCAATCGAATGCGAGAAATATCGATATCATGCAAAATTTGGGCTCCAATTCCAAAGTCTTTCGCATCCATTACTATTTTTGGTGCTTTATAAACACCTTCTGCTTGTAATGATTTAAGTTCTGTGATGCGTTTGAGTAAATTTATGGAATTACTTTCTTGATTGATAAAAATAATAGCTCCTTGACCTTCTTCATTAATAACTTTGAACATGTCGTCTAGTTTTTGATCGGCGTTGTTGGTCAAAGTACCTAGTAAATCGTTATTCACTAAGGTTGAATTGATTCGAGTTAATACAGTATCGCCTAAATTCCAGGTACCTTTTGTCAATGCGATATGTATTTGTTTGTTTGTAGTTTGCAAGTAAGCTCTCAATCGGAACGTTCCGAAGCGGGTTTCTATGTTAAAATCTTCTTTTTTTACAATCAAACTGTCGTGTTGCATTCGGTAAGCAACCAAATCTTCTATTGAAACCAATTTCAAGTCAAATTTCTTTGCCACTTCAACCAATTCAGGAAGTCGTGCCATCGATCCGTCTTCGTTCATAATTTCGCAAATTACGCCCGCAGGTTTAAAACCGGCCAGTCGGGCAAAATCAATCGCAGCTTCTGTATGTCCTGTTCTACGAAGTACGCCTCCTTGCTTAGCAATTAAAGGAAAAATGTGTCCTGGACGTGCTAAATCGAATGCTTTTGTATCGCCGTCAATTAATGCCAAAACAGTTTTAGAACGATCGGCTGCAGAAATTCCTGTAGTAACTCCGTTTCCTTTTAAATCAACCGAAACCGTGAAGCCCGTTTCCAAGTGATCGGTATTGTTGGTTACCATCGATTTCAAATCCAACTCTTTGCATCGACTTTCAGTCAGTGGGGCACAAATTAAACCGCGTCCGTGGGTCGCCATAAAATTAATCATTTCAGGTGTGGTTTTTTCGGCAGCACACAGAAAATCTCCTTCATTTTCACGATCTTCATCATCAACAACAATAATAATTTTTCCGTTACGGATGGCTTCAATTGCTTCCTCAATAGTATTGAGTTGTATTTTGTCAGTGGACATTATCTTTGGTTTTATTTTTAGTAAATATTTTTTTGAATGCGTTTTGAATGGGTGTCAAAATTACATCCATGTTTATAAGGCCAATATCATTTGTGGCTCTATAGGTTAATAGTAAGGCAAAAGGCGTTAGAATTATACTGGACATCCAAACCCCTAAAAAAGGCGTCAATCCGTCTTCTTGGGCTATTTTTTTTCCGAAAGTATTTGTAAAATGAAAAGTAATAAATATCAAAACTGCAAATACAATAGGTAATCCCAAGCCCCCTTTTCGAATAATAGCTCCAAGTGGAGCACCGATAAAAAACATCAATAAACATGCGTAACCCATTACAAATTTTTCATGGATGGCAATGTAATGGTTGTTGATGTTTTTACGCTTGCTATACATGTCTTCTTTCGACCCCAAAATGCTGAAATTAGCACTGGTTAAATTATTATAAGCCAGTTCTAAAAAACGCGCTTTTTCGACATCAGTAAATTCATGCAAAAGATCTTTGATAACTTCTTTCTTGAGGACTTTTTTTGGTAATGTATCTTGCTCAAATGAGCGAAAACTTTCCCGCATTGGTCCATTGTCTATTCCAGATCGAGAGTGGATATTTTCTGCAAATGAAACCACTTCGTTAGTATAACTTAAATTAAGTGAATCCAAGGTGTAGGAAAGTTCCTTGATATTCAACATAGAGTTGGTTCCCAATGTGATAGTTTCTTCGGCATTGTTTTTGTTTAGTTTCGATAAATCAAGATTCATCGTATATTTTTTGAACGTACTTTTTGCAAAAGGAATTTTTCTACGTTCTTCATATTTTTTAGGAATAACATCTTCGTATTGGTAGCCATCATATAAAACGAGTTGCAAAATATTCGAATCTTCGCTGCTTAAAAGTTTGCCAGATTTAGCTTTTATTACATTTGAAATTCCGTTTCCTTCGGCTTTCTTTTTGTGAATAGTTACGCCAGTTAATTGATTTCCTTTATCGCCCGATTTTTTTTCGACTTTGATGTTAAATGGTCCTACTTCACTAAACTGTCCTTCGGCTACCGCCATTGCTGGTTTCACTTGGGCTATGTTTTGCCTAAAGCTGGTAAATTTATAAGAGGAGTAGGGGATAACATTGTTGGCAAAAGTAAACGCTGCAATACTTAAAATAGCAATAAAAACAATCAGACTTTTCATAGCACGTTGTAGCGAAACACCTGAGGATTTCATAGCTGCAAACTCATAATTCTCGGATAGATCACCGAAGGTCATTATGGACGATAATAATATGGACAGTGGTAAAACTAACGGTACAACGTTAGGCATCGAATACATTAAAAACTTTAGGATCAATATTAAATCCAAATCTTTCCCGGCAAGTTCGGCAATAAAAAGCCAAACAGTTTGCAAAATGAATATAAAAAAAAGGATTACAAATACCGAAGTAAATGTAATCAAAAATGTTTTTAAAAGATATTTGTCGAGAATTTTCACTCCAGTTTTTAGTCTATATTGTTAATGTAATAGTTTGGGTATTTACTTTTAACAAATGTAAACTGATTTTTTGAAACGGGTTGATTGGTTTTAAAAGAATTAACAACAATTGTTGTTTTTGTACCATTCTTACCGGTTTCAATTACATTGTATATGTTTTTTGTTTGCACATCAATCCCTAATAATACCTCTTTTCGTTGATCTTTGGAACTGATTGGAACTAACTTGATGTATTGAATTTTTCTGCCACGAACATTTTGCAAAATATCCCACGAATATTTATATCCTTTGTTGAAAAATGTCAACATTTTTGAAGGTGTAATGGCATTTTCGTCTTTGTCGTCAAAATTGGAGATACTAATTTCTTCATCTTCTGGAACGATAGTGTATACTTTTTTGCCGTCAAATATTTTTGTAATCCCCATAAAATTGAGCACATAATTGTTGTTTTGAAGCAATACATTTCCTTTACTTTCCTGATTGATATTTTCCTTTACGTTTTGAAGGGAATATTTAAAATCAATCGCGATATTGTTATAACTTTTAACTTTTGAAGTGACTTCATCCAGTAAAGCTTTCGCTTTTACATCTTGAGCTTGTAGGGTACATATTGAAACTAATGTAAATAAAAAGAAGTATAATAATGGAGCCTTGAATTTCATTTTAAAATGTATTTTGTTCTTTATTAAAAAAATCGTCAAGAGAACTTAAATCCTGAATCGTTACATTTCTAGCTTTACTGCCTTCAAATGGCCCTACTATTCCAGCAGACTCCAATTGGTCAATTAAACGTCCGGCACGATTGTAGCCTAATTTTAGTTTTCGCTGAAGTAAAGATGCTGATCCTTGTTGTGCCGTTACGATAATTTCGGCCGCTTCACGAAATAAAGTATCTCTTTCGGAAACATCCATATCAAGTTTAGTGCCAGTTTCATCGGATCCAATAAATTCGGGTAGTAAGTAAGCATCGGGATACGCTTTTTGTGCTCCAATAAATTCAGTAATTCTTTCAACTTCTGGAGTATCTACAAATGCACATTGAACCCTAACAACATCATTTCCATTGGTATACAACATATCTCCACGACCAATGAGTTGATCGGCTCCCGAAGTATCTAAAATGGTTCGAGAATCAATTTTTGAAGTTACTCGAAACGCAATTCTCGCAGGGAAATTGGCTTTGATAATTCCTGTAATTACATTTACAGAAGGTCTCTGTGTGGCAATGATGAGGTGAATTCCAATAGCACGTGCAAGTTGTGCCAGTCGAGCAATCGGCGTTTCTACCTCTTTACCCGCCGTCATAATCAAATCGGCAAACTCGTCTACAACCAGTATTATATAGGGTAAAAATCGGTGTCCATTTTCGGGATTTAATTTCCGACTTTTAAATTTATCATTGTATTCCTTTATGTTCCGAACCATTGCCTCTTTAAGCAAATTGTAACGGTTATCCATTTCGACACATAAAGAGTTCAAGGTGTTGATTACCTTTGCGTTATCGGTTATAATGGCATCTCCTGCATCAGGAAGTTTGGCAAGATAATGGCGTTCAATTTTATTGAATAAAGTTAGTTCTACTTTTTTAGGATCAACCAAAACAAATTTAACTTCTGCGGGATGTTTTTTGTACAATAGCGAGGTTAAAACAGCATTTAATCCTACCGATTTTCCTTGACCTGTAGCTCCAGCCATCAGTAGGTGCGGCATTTTGGCCAAATCTACAACGAAAGTTTCATTGCTAATTGTTTTTCCTAAAGCGATTGGTAATTCCATTTCAGCTTCTTGAAAACGAGCCGAACCGATCACACTTTTCATCGAAACCATCGTAGGATTTTTATTTGGTACTTCAATTCCGATTGTTCCTTTGCCGGGAATAGGTGCGATAATTCGGATGCCTAATGCCGAAAGAGACAAAGCTATATCGTCTTCTAAACTTTTAATTTTTGAAATTCGGATACCTGCCTCTGGAACAATTTCATACAAAGTTACCGATGGTCCAACTGTTGCCTTAATTTGTGCAATCTCGATTTTGTAATTCCGCAGCGTTTCTACAATTCTGTTTTTATTTTCTTCTAATTCCGCTTGATTGATTGTTATTCCTCCTGTGGAATACTCTTTTAGTAAATCTAAAGACGGAAATTTAAAGTTTGATAAATCCAAAGTGGGATCAAATAATCCAAAATCGGCAACAAGTCGAGCGGCAATATTTTCGTCAATTGTTTCTTCTTCGGCTACTTTTTCAATCACAAAATCTTCTTGATGCAAGGGTTCGTCTACAACCAATTCGGGTGTGGAAACTGCTTTAGGTTTGATATCTAAACTAAGTTCGGAAGGATGGTTGATTGTAGGCTTTAGTACTTCTTTGTTAATTTCAAATTTGGAAGCGGGCTTGATAATCGGCTCTTTAGAAATCAATTCGGGTTCTTCATCCACTGCAAATTCTTCCAGATTGTATGATTTTTCTTCTGATCGGCTTTTCTTTAACCCTTCGATATCTGTGGTAACTTTGTTTTTGGATTTTTCAAAAGCATTTTTGAGGGTATCCGGAGAAATTTTGACTCTAAAAATTAAAAAAATAAGTAATCCAAAAAAGAGTACCAACAAGGTTCCGGATTTGCCCAAATAATCTTGTAAATAATCGTTTAGTTCAAAGCCAATAACACCGCCCAGTTCGGGTATTTTTGTGGCAAAAAAACCAAATAATACCGAAACAATGATGGCTATAAAAATATCCCAAAACCAACTGCTGCGTAATTTCCAAACCGATAAGTCTAAAATCAGATAGGCTCCCGTTAAGAAAAATAAGCGAACAAAAATAAATGCCGCCACGCCAAAACCTTCGTATACAAATATATTGGCGAGAAAAGCACCAAATTTTCCCAACCAATTTCGTACTTCTACACTGCGATTTCCGAGTTCATAAACTGCACTTTGATCTTGCTGCCCGTAAATGTAAAATGAAACGAAAGAGAGTGCTAATGCAACTGAAAACAACAGCAATAACGAGCCGAAAATAACTTTTTGCTGACGCGATAAAACACCCTTTTTGGGAGTGCCTGTCGTCGAATCATTTTTCGATGTGCTTGCTTTTTTAGTTGCTTTCGCCATACTTTTATGGATTAGATTTGATTAGTTATGAGATTTTTTCAATCGAAAACAAATTACAACGCTTGAATTATCGGAACATAAATCATTAGTCCAATAATAATTGCAGTTAATGCAGCAAAAAATACAGCTCCCGCAGCAATATCTTTGATAAAACCAATTCGGGAATGAAACTCAGGATGAATAAAATCAGCAATTTTTTCCACAGCAGTATTCAATCCTTCAATACTCAAAACCAAACCAATGGCTAATGTTTGAAAAAGCCAGGCTGTATTAGATATTTCGAAGTAAAATCCCGCAATTGTAATCAGAATTCCCAACGAAAACTGAACCATAATGCTGTGTTCGGTCGTGACTAATTTGTAGGCACCTTTAATGGCAAATTTAAAGCTCTTTAAACGTCCTGTTATAAATGTATGATCTTCTTTCATTTTTTAAAGGACTGCTAAAGCCGCTTCATAATTTGGCTCATCAGCAATTTCGCCAACTTGTTCAGCATGCAAAACAGTTCCATTTTCATCTAAAACAATCACAACTCTTGAATGTAAATCGGATAATGGGCCATCAATCATTTCTAAACCATAATCTTTACCAAATTGTCCCGATTTAAAATCTGAAAGATTGATAACATTTTCTAATCCTTCGGCACCACAAAAACGTTTTTGTGCAAAGGGTAAGTCACGAGAAATACACAAAACAACGGTGTTTTCTAATTGACTCGCTTTTTCGTTAAATGTCCGAACCGATTGAGCACAAGTTCCAGTATCAATACTAGGAAAAATATTTAAAACTACTTTTTTGCCTGAAAAATCAGCTAGTGAAGTGGTTGATAAATCGGTTTTTACTAATGTAAAATCTGTTGCTTTACTGCCTTTTTGCGGCAATGTTCCGTTTGTGTGAATAGGATTTCCACCTAATGTAATTGATGCCATAATTGATGAATTTTAGACGCCAAAAATACAGATTTTTTTGGACAAATTGAACAATCAAGTAGCTTAATCACGACTATTTTTTTCTGAAAATGGGCACGACTATACTTTTCCGTATACGTGTTGGCAATGGATTTATTCCAATGGCTTTTTTGCAAGGAGAACCGACAATAAAACCGAACCGATCAAAACACCTGCAATAATAATCAATGAAAAAACGGATTCGATATGATAAAATGGCGCTACAATCATTTTAAATCCTATGAAAGTAAGGATGATGGCCAAACCATATTTTAACATACTGAAAAGATATAAGAAATTATCGAGTAAGAAAAACAACGCTCTAAGTCCTAATATGGCAAAAATATTAGAAGTATATAAAATAAAAGGATCATCCGAAATAGCAAAAATTGCAGGAATTGAATCTACTGCAAAAAGCAAGTCGGTAAATTCGATAACTGCTAAAACCATAAATAGGCGAGTAGCCACTCGTTTCCCGTCTTTTATGGTAAAAAATTTGTCACCATCGTACGCATCCGAAACTTTAAATAATTTTCTAACGAGTTGTGCCCCTTTGGTTTGATTGTAATCGGCGTCATTATTTTCTTCGTCGGAGCTCCATGATTTTATACCTGCATAAATCAAAAATAGCCCAAAAAGCGTCATGATGATGTTGATGTTGTACGGCAGTTCAGCTATGTCAAAGTACCCCAAAATCGTGTTTAAGTACGTTAATTTTATCAAGAAAGCTCCTGAAAAAATGAAAATCGCTCTTAAAACTAATGCTCCAACAATACCCCAAAAAAGCACTTTATGTTTACTCGCATTTGGAACACTAAAAAACTTAAATACCATTATAAACACAAACAGATTGTCTACTGAAAGTGCTTTTTCAATCCAGTAGGCGGATTGAAATTCGTAAAATTTTGTAGGTCCTGCTATTTGGTATAAAATAGCGCTAAAACCCATTGCCAACCCAATCCAAACCACCGACCACGTGAGTGCTTCCTTGTTGGAAATTTCATGACTGTTTTTATTAAAAACGCCTAAATCCAGCAACAGCATTACAACTATCACGACGCCAAATAATGCGATTAACCCAGGATGTTCAAGATATATCGGATGATCCATAAAATGTTTGACAAAAAATTTCTACTCTTTTTTTTGTGGTACAAAACTAAAACTAAATTTGACAGTTCAGCCTAATTTTTACCTAAATTATCAATGGTTTATTCATTAAATAATGTGATTTGTCCGTCTTCATCCAATGCTGTATTTGGATCTACTATTATTTCGTCGATCACTTCTTTGTTCTCTGGAATTACTTCCTCGGGGATTTCAAAGGGCAAAGGTTCTAATAAATTAATCTGTTTTATTTTGTCTGACGTCAGTTGATTTCCTAAAGCTCTAATTCCTTTAACAGCTATAAAATTTTCAAAATCAATCGTTTGATTTTCTTTTTGGACGCCTTTTACCTTAGCAAATATAATTTCAGCGACGGGCCGGTAATCGGTTGCAACAATTTCAACTTGCGATTTTGGATGTTCGGTGACGAAAATTTCTTCTTTATTTTCGTTTTCAATAACAAATCGTTTAACAAAATATTTCTCTTTTTCACCTTCAAAATAGATTACAGAAATGGGCTTTTTAGGCGACCATTTTTCCATTACAATCATATCGTCATCAAAATGAGTGGTCAATTCTGGAATTATGGTTTTCACTTTACCGGATTGTTGAATGATGAGTAAGCGATCATTGGGTTTAAATTCACCGAGTAGTTCGCCTCTTCCATCAACATTTAATTTTTGTACGGTATCGTCAAACCAAATTCGCCTTGGTTTTAATGTTGAAATGCCTTTTTCTTTGAGTTCGATTTTTTTAATCGGATATTTAGTAACCAAATTTCCTTTTGAACTTCGTCCTTTAATAGCCAAATCGGCAAAGTCAATGTCGAATTTGAGTTTTTTAACGGTTCCCACTTGACGTAGGAGTACTGTAATTACTTCGGCTTCGCCATTTGGATTGTGCGAAAAATAAAGTACTTGTGAACCTGCTTTGTCTTGAGACAGCGGATAAACTTTGTCGCGAGTAACGCCCGAAACATTAAATCGCTTGATATAGGAAGGACCCGATTTTCCGTCACGGTAAATCATGTTGTAAATGGTTCGCTTGTCTTGCTTGTCAAAAACGGCGATGTGAATAATGTCTTTTCCTACAAATTTTTTGTCGTCTACTTTAGAAATTATCATCGAACCGTCGCGCAAAAACACGATGACGTCATCAATTTCCGAACAATCGGCTACGTATTCGTCTTTTTTTAACCCTGTTCCAAAAAAGCCTTCCTCGCGGTTGACATACAATTTGGTATTTCGCAAAATCACTTTCGTAGCTTCGATATCATCAAAAATGCGAAGTTCCGTTTGGCGTTCGCGTCCTTTTCCGTATTTTTCTTTTAATTTGGAAAAAAAGGCAATGGCAAAGTCGGTGATGTGTTCCAAATCGTGTTTGACTTGCTCCATCTCCGCTTCCAATTTTGCAATAGCATCATCTGCCTTATCCGAATCGAAACGGGTGATTCGAATCATCGGAATTTGTGTTAGTTTTTGCAAATCGTCGTCGTTTATTTCCCGAACTAACAATTTTAGATAGGGTTCAAAACTTTTATATAAATATTCGTAAAGCGATTCTCTATCAGAATAAAGTTTGAAGTCGATGTACATTTCTTCGCGAATGAAAATCTTTTCTAAAGTAGAAAAATGCCATTTATTCTGCAATTCTGCGAGTTGAATTTCCAATTCGCTTTTGAGTAAACCAACTGTTCGATGTGTCGAAATTTTCAACATTTCAGAAACACCGATAAAAAGGGGTTTGTGGTTTTCGATCACACAGCCCAAGGGAGCAATGGAAGTTTCGCAAGCGGTAAAGGCAAATAAAGCATCAATCGTTTTGTCTGGAGAAACCCCTGGAAATAAGTGAATTAAAATTTCAACTTCAGCTGCTGTATTGTCTTCAATTTTTTTGATTTTGATTTTGCCTTTTTCGTTGGCTTTCAAAATACTATCAATTAAAGTTACGGTATTGGTCGAAAACGGAATTTGAGTAATCACCAAGGTCTGTTTGTCCAACTGCGCAATTTTCGCCCGAACCCGAACGCGCCCGCCTCGAAGTCCGTCGTTATAATTGGAAACATCCGCAATTCCGGCTGTAGGAAAATCGGGGTATAATGTAAATGGTTTTCCTTTTAAAATTTTTATCGAACTGTCAATTAATTCGTTGAAGTTGTGTGGCAAAACTTTGGTAGACAAACCAACAGCAATACCTTCAGCTCCTTGCGCCAAAAGTAACGGAAATTTAACGGGAAGATTGATGGGTTCGGCTCTTCGACCGTCATAGGAAACGCCCCATTCGGTAATTTTAGGCGAATACAACACATCGTGGCCAAATTTTGAAATTCGAGCTTCGATGTATCGGGAAGCTGCCGCACTGTCGCCAGTGAGAATATTTCCCCAGTTTCCTTGCATATCGATAATCAAATCTTTCTGACCAATTTGCACCATAGCGTCGCCAATACTCGCGTCACCATGCGGATGGTATTGCATCGTATGTCCGACAATATTGGCCACTTTGTTGTAACGACCATCGTCCAACTCTTTCATCGAATGCATGATACGACGTTGGACGGGTTTGAATCCGTCTTCAATAGCAGGAACGGCTCGCTCCAAAATTACATAGGAAGCATAGTCCAAAAACCAATCTTTGAACATACCGGTTACTTTGGTAATCGTATCTTCAGGATTGTCGTTGTTTTCGTAAAAGTGATGTCCCGAGGTTTGAATATCATCAAAACCTTCGTTACTTGTCGATTCGTTTAAAGCTTCACTGCTTACGTCTTCGGGTAGGATATTTTCTTCGTCTTCGTTCATGTATTATGCTGAAATTTAATCTCTATTTTCAAAAGATTTTACATCGTTTTCTATTAAATTTTTTAATTCTTCTTCTGAGGGAAGTTGCAACATATATTTACTCACAAAAATTTCTTGGGATAATCCGCCAGTTGCATAATGTACTAATGCACTGTCTTTTTGACTACATAAAATTATTCCAACAGGCGGATTATCGTTCGCAAACATTTCATTTTCTTTATAATAATTCAAATATACGTTCATTTGCCCTGCATCTGCATGATCAAAATCACCAATTTTTAAATCTAATAAAACATGACACTTTAAAATTCGATGGTAGAAAACTAAATCTATTCTGTAATGTTTGTTGTTAAATGAAATGCGCTTTTGTCGGGCTTCAAAACAAAATCCGTTTCCAAGTTCGATTAGAAATTCCTGCAAATTATTGATTAGAG
>NZ_JBIPPD010000277.1:0-3350 GCF_044368625.1 Flavobacterium sp.
CAATAAATAAAAGCGATACCCTATATGACCGCTAAAAAATCACTTTTACATATATGAAAAATTTAATTATAGCCAGTACTTCTACGTTACATGGAGGCGGGTACCTAGAGTACATTTTACCTGAGTTAAAAATCCACTTTGCCAGCTGTAAGACGGTATTATTTATTCCTTTTGCACGCCCAAGCGGGATTTCGCATAAAGATTATACTTTAAAAGTCAAAGAAGCTTTTGCAAAAATTAATATTAATATTCAAGGATTGAACGAATTTGAAGATATGAAAAAAGCCGTTCGCGAAGCAGAAGGTATTTTTACAGGTGGTGGAAATACATTTTTACTCGTCTCCCAATTGTACAAATTCGAAGTTATGAATGTCTTGGCTGAAACGTTGCAAAAAGGAACACCCTACTTAGGCACAAGTGCCGGAAGTAACATTACCGGTCTTTCGATGCAGACGACAAACGACATGCCGATTGTTTATCCTCCCAGTTTTCAAACGTTGGGATTATTGCCTTTTAATTTAAATCCGCATTATCTAGATCCCGACCATCAATCGAAACACATGGGTGAGACACGCGAAACACGAATTAAAGAATACCATGCATTTAATACTGTTCCTGTTTTGGGTTTACGAGAAGGGAGTTGGCTTGATGTAAAAGGCGGTACAATTATTTTGAAAGGTAGTTTGAATGCTCGAATTTTCAGACAGAATCAAAGCCCACAAGAGGTGCCTTCAGGTATTGATTTGAGTACTTTAGGAGGTATTTTATAAAAAACATTCACTAGGATGCGGACTTTTACTGGTTTTGGAAAAATAAAAAGTATCATAACCTAATAAGTAGGGAGAAAGATATAATGTTTTGCTAATTGTAATGCGTTTTTGCAACAAATCAAAAAGATTGGTCCTGCCCCGAATTGCGTGAGTTTTTTAACAATAATCAAACTTTTATAAAATAAATGTTTGTATCCAAGAATGTTGATAATTTTCAATTGCCCTCAGCTTTGACTGGAGAAATATAAACTCAATGAAGAATTGGCTTTAGCCAAAAGGGATGCTATTTTGACTAAAGCCAAAAAAAATGAACAAATTTTATTCCTTTAGCTAAAGCTAAAGGCAATTAACACTTTGAAGATAAAACAGTCTGAAAAAGAAATAAATTGTTAAAACAAAATTAATTTTAAAAACTAAAACCCACATAAATAAGGGTAGAACCTTTAGAACTCAGTTTAGAGATGTTAGAAATACAGTATTTTTCCTTTTAGCACTAACATGTATGTATGCTTAATTTTTATCGCTCCACAGGTTTTGGCATTGAACCATGGTCATCTTTTGATAAAAAAATTTCAGAATAAACAATATCCCAATCATTCTCGCTTCTAGTAAAACCTTTGCTTTTTTGATTATGTCTTTCCAATCGCTCTTCTAAGTTTGAAGTGTAGCCGCTGTACTATTTGTTTTTGGAAAGACTAAATACTATGTAAACAAGATATTGCATACATTAAAAATATGTGGGTCATATTGGATTCGAACCAATGACTTCCACGTTGTCGACGTGACACTCTGAACCAACTGAGTTAATGACCCTTTTTTAAATAAAAAAACTCCCTAATTTCTTAGGGAGTTTTTGTGGGCGATGAGGGGTTCGAACCCCCGACCCCCTCGGTGTAAACGAGGTGCTCTGAACCAGCTGAGCTAATCGCCCTAATTAGCAATTTGGTTTCCCTTATTGCGTGAGCAAATATAAGCCTCTTTTCGGTATTTGCAAACAAATAATTATAAAAATTACAAAATTTCTGCTACTACAAATGTGCTTCCGCCTACATAAATAACATCCGTAATGGAAGCTACTTTTAAAGCTTCTTGATAAGCTTCTGAAATTGAATTATATACTTTGCCAATCATCCCGAATTCATAAGCTTTTTCTCGTAAAGTCTCCGCATTTAGACCTCGTGGAATATTGGGTTTTGAAAAATAAAAATTTGCATTTTCGGGAAATAATGGAAGAATTTCCGTCAAATCTTTGTCATTTACAACACCTAAAACAAAATGCAATTTTGAAAAAGGTTCTTTTTGGAGTTGATTTAATGTTATTTTCAACCCATCTTTATTATGAGCTGTATCACAAATAACTTTAGGATTGTACTGCAAAATTTGCCAACGCCCTTTTAGATGTGTATTTGTGACAACATCTAAGAAACCATTTTTACAATTTTCTTCTGATATTTCAAAATCGCTCACTTCTTGGAGGATTTTTATCGTTTGCAAAACTGTTTTTTTATTATGAACTTGGTAATCGCCAATTAAAGCACTCGGAAAAGTTTCCAGAATTAAATCTGAAGCAAAATAAATCACAGCATTTTCTGCTTTGGCTTTTGCCAAAAAAACGTTCCGGGTTTCCGGGCTATATTCACCAATAACCACAGGAACATTATTTTTAATAATTCCCGCTTTCTCTGCTGCAATTAATTCGGTAGTATTGCCTAGAAATTGGGTGTGATCTAAACCAATGTTCGTAATTACTGAAACTAGAGGTGTAATAATATTAGTAGAATCTAACCTTCCGCCCATTCCTACTTCAATGATGGCAATATCCACATTATCGTTTACAAAATAGTCAAAGGCCAAACCGACTGTCATTTCGAAGAAACTCAATTGATTTTGTTCAAAAAAAGATTTGTGTTTGTTGATGAATTCACAAACAAATTCTTCCGAAATATCTTGTCCGTTAATCTTAATTCGTTCCCTAAAATCTTTGAGATGAGGCGAAGTGTATAATCCAGTTTTGTAGCCCGCTTCTTGTAAAACCGAAGCCAAAAGATGTGACGTAGAACCTTTTCCATTGGTTCCTGCAACATGAATGCATTTGATTTTTTTTTCTGGATTTCCGAGATGTTCGGAGAGAATTATAGTATTGGTTAAATCTTTTTTATAAGCAGATGCACCTTGATTTTGGTACATTGGAAGTTGATTGAACATCCAGTCAATGGTTTCTTGATAGTCCATTTTTGTAGTTTACTCTCCCAATTTAAAATTAACCACAATAAAACCAACTTGTTTTTCTGGAGCGTTTGGATCAGGTTGCCATTTGTATTTTTTGGCAGTTGCAATAGCTGGATTGACTAAACACGGATTGGTATTGGTAGTTCCTTTGGTATAACGCGCGTCGATAACATTACCACTTCGGTTTACGGTAATTTGAACGACAACTGTTCCGGATTCGTTACAGTTTTGTACTTCTTTACCGCTGTTGCTTAATCTTCTACCGTTAAGCCCCCAGCCTCTTCCGCCTCCTGTACCGGAACCAAAATAAGAACTAGCATACGGATCTCCGTCAAGACTTCCTTTGTCGCC
>NZ_JBIPPD010000278.1:0-3326 GCF_044368625.1 Flavobacterium sp.
CAGTGACTATTATTGTTGCTATTAAACAAACTCAAAAACAGCTAGAAATTCAAATTTCTGACAATGGAATTGGCTTTGATTACGAAGCAAAAAAGAAAAAATCATTTGGTTTGACCAATATTCAAAATAGAATTCAAGAATTAAAAGGGTATTTCCAAGTGCAATCTACACCCGAAAAGGGAACAATTTATTCCATTAGCATTCCATTGTAATTATGATAAAAATTCTACTAGTCGAAGACAATTTATTTCTGCAAAAAGCATTGGAAGAAAAATTATCTTTTTTTCCAGATGTTATTATAAAAGATACTGCTCAAAACGGTGAAGAAGCCATAGTCATTTTAGAAAAAAATCACGTATTCGATTTGATTCTGATGGATATTGAAATGCCAAAAATGAACGGAATAAAAGCCACAGAAATCATCAAATCGAAATATCCGCAAATCAAAATCGTGATGATTACCGTTTATGATAACGACGACAACATTTTTAATGCCATAAAAGCCGGAGCCGACGGGTATCTTCTTAAAGAAACCCAGGCCGAAAAAATATACGAAGCCATTGGAGAAACCTTGTCGGGCGGAGCGGCAATGTCACCATCGATTGCAATGAAAACCTTGAAATTATTGAAAAATCCAGGCGTTTTTGAAGACCCGGAAGCAGCAGAAGGCATAGAACTTTCGGTTAGAGAAATTGAAGTTTTAGAACAGTTGAGCAAAGGTTTGAAAAACAAAGACATTGCCGATAATTTGTTTATTTCGTTTTCTACCGTGAAAAAACATATTGAAAATATTTACAAGAAACTACAAGCCCACAATAGAATTGAACTGATTCAAAAGGCCAGAAACAACAAGTTGATTTAATATAAGCCGAACGGCTAATTGATTGGTTTTTGCAGAATTATAATCTTTGTATAACATCAAAAATCAAAGATTATGAAAAAAATAATTACTTTCCTGACACTTGCCATTTCTTTCAATTGCTTTTCACAAGTAGTAAAAATTGCTGATGCCGATGCAATCGGTCCGTTAACGGAATTTAAAAACAAACAATTTTTAATACAGTTTGGGGCAATACCTGGAATAAAATCTACGGATGGGATTTCAAATACCTTAAACACTGAACATACTGGGGTTAATGGCGCTACCTATTCGTTTACTGCGAAAAACAATAGTACTTTATATGTTGTCGAAAATACTCAATCAACAACTAGTCTCTTAGTAACCAATGGAACTGGTGGATTTACAAATATAAAAAGTTTCACAACTTCTAGTATTGGAAGTCTGCCCAAAATACGATTAGCGCCTACACTTTCGGTTATTGCGACTGAAGAAGTAAAACGAACACCAAATAATTTTATTGGTAATAAATTAATTTTTACTGCGATTGATCCAGCGGCACAAATCTTGCGTCTTTGGAGCTCCGAAGGCACCACAGCATCTACTGTTGCTATTTTGTCTTCGACCGGTTTAGAAATTGATGTTCTTGATGATTCTTTTGGTGAAAACATTAGTGGTCTTGTTTATTTCAACGGAAGAACAACCATTTCAGATAACTATCATCTTTGGAGAACCGATGGGACTGCATCAGGAACTTATCCGGTAACAACCACATTGGGTGAAAGATTATTTACACCCACAAAATCAACAATAGAAAACTTAAACGGTGAACTTTTATTCGTAGCTTCAACAACAAATACGATTAGCCCCGCAACCGATTTATGGAAGACAAATGGCACACCAGCTGGAACTATTAAACTTTTTGGGATTATAAATCACGGAGTTTATAATAATTCCAACACTTTGCCTAAATTTTTTGGTAAAGTATTCAAAAACAACTTTTATTTTTATGGTAACAATAACACTCTTGGCTATTTTGCTTTATATAAAACCGATGGTACGGTTGCTGGAACTTCGCTTTTGAAAAGTTCGAATAATCAAAACATAAAAGTTCCAAGTGTAAGTACTGTTTTTTTTAATGATGACAATTATATCTATTTTCCAGGCAAAGGCAGAAAAGAATTTGCTCCAAATTTTTTTATAGATTGGGATTTTTATTATGCTAGTCAAGGAAGCTCAGTCGACACAAAACCTATAGACGATTTGTCTAATATTCCAACTGTTAATTTTGTATACAAAACTTCAGACGGATTAATAGTAAATACAGGAAACAATTCATTTAAGCTAAATGGATATGACAAACCAGTAAAAACAGTTTTTACATCAACTCAAATGAATGTATTATCTGGTGGATTTTCTCATAAAAGTAAAATTTGGTTTTCTGCTTCAGAAGGGGTCTCAAATGAAGAGTTATGGACTTCCGATGGCACACAAAATGGAACTAAAAGATTTGCTGACATCATTGCGGGCTCAGGCAGCTCAGGCCCGAAGGGATTTTTCACTATAAACAATGATTTATTTGTTTTTGCAAAATTTGGCTCACAAACGGGTGGTTTTAGTATTTATAAAATAGGAGAAGATTATACTTTTAATGGTGCTACTTCAAACAATTGGAATCAGGCAAGTAATTGGAATGCAGGTTCTACACCAACTTCAGTAGATGCTATAACAATACCGAGCGGTTTTAATGTAAATGTAGATACAAATGTTGCTGCAAATAATGCTCTTATTAATTCTCCTGTTACAATTTCGAATGGAAGTGTCAATTTATATGGAACAACAAGTTTAGGAGCAAAAATCACTTTAAACAACAACAATTTAAACCTAAAAGGTGCAGCATCATCAGTTGCTGGAAATGCCACCAATTATATTGTAACTAACGGAACAGGAACAGTAACCATAGAAAATCTAGATGCTTCCAGAGGAACGATTTCTTTACCAATAGGAACTTCGACTAATTACAATCCAGTTTCTCTTTCCAATTCAGGAACTACCGATACTTTTTCTGTCCGAGTTTTCGATGGGATTTCAGGCACGACAAATGGTGCGGTGAATGCCACTTGGGAAATTTCGGAAGCAGTTGCTGGAGGAAGCAATGCCAGTTTGAATTTAGGATGGAATCAAGTTCAAGAAAACGGGACTTTTACAAGAAACTCTGCGAAAATTGGACATTTTGTGAGTGGAAATTGGATTCAAGAAACCTCTGGAGCCGTTTTAGGAAGTAATCCTTACACGCTTTTGGCGACAGGAATTAGTAGTTTTTCTCCTTTTACAGTAATGAATTTTTCTGCTCTTTCGGTATCAGATTTCAATCAATCCAAAGTAGCCATTTACCCAAATCCGTCAAATGGTCATTTTACTATTCAAGTTTCGGATTCTTTTATTGATGGTAAAGCAACAATATATAATTTGTTAGGGCAAAAAGTAC
>NZ_JBIPPD010000279.1:0-3318 GCF_044368625.1 Flavobacterium sp.
GCGATAAGTTGATGATAAAAAATACAATAAATAAACAAGTATTTCCAAGACTTGTAAAGTTATCATCCATTTACTCCGCTTTGTCAAATCATTACTTTGAGTGGGACAATGCCGAAATTAGAACGTCAAAAGAAACTGCAGAGCTTGTGAATATTCTAGGCAATCAATTTGAAATAGATCCCGAGTGGGTAGAGCAACAAACTGGAGTGCCAATTTTGGGACAAAAAACCGCAAACGCTCCAGTTGATCCTTTAGCAGCTGCAGAAGCTAAAAAAAAAAGTCTGACGCAAAAATAACGGCTCTTTTTGAGCGATTAGAAGGCAACTATAATGTTTGCAACCATAATCATATACCACAAATTGAAGCCGTTGATTTAAGCGATTATAACGCTATTATTGATAAGATTGCAAAGGATTTACACGACGGTAAAATAACCTCAAAGGATATTAACCAGGATCTAATTAATCAAACTTATAAAGACTTAACTAATGGCGTTTCCAAAGGTTTTGGCTCTGATTTTACAAAGTTTGGAAAAGATGCTGGCAACGATACTGCAGTATTAGAAATGCACAAAAATATCTACCGATTTTCTCACGCAAAATCAATGGTTGAACTTCACGAAATTAACAAAGCTCTTTATGATGGAGAGCAAATGCGACAATTTCCAGAGTTCCGAAATGAAGTTGAAAAAATCAATGTTAGGTATAATAAAAATTATCTCGAGACGGAATATACAACGGCACGAAATGCGGCAGAACACGCCCGAAAATGGCAGGAGTACCAAGCAGATAAAAAGCTATTTCCAAACCTTAAATATATGACCGTTGCCGATGATAGGGTTCGAGATGAACACCAAGCATTGCACGGAATAATTAAGCCAATTGATGACGATTTTTGGAATAACTATTTCCCTCCTAATGGTTGGAACTGCCGATGCTATACGGTACAAACTGCAGAGAAAGCAGACGAGGGCAAATATGAAGATAAAACAGTTCCGCAGACCTTTATCGGAAACGTTGGCAAAACTGGAGTTATCTTTTCAAAAGGTCAATCGTTTTTTCAAATTGCTAAGGAGTTGGGGACAAATGAAACCAACAAAGCTTTCGAACTTTCAAAGTTAGAAGTTCCATTAATTAAGCGATATAAGTCTCCAAGTGGTGCAAAAGTAAATATTAGTCCATGGACTGATACAAGACCAGACGAATTGTCCGGCAACTATAAAGTTGCTGTGGTTCTAGCTAATAAGGAAAAGTTAAACGTTGATTTGTTGGCTCACTTGGACGGTTGGATTGTAAAAGGTAAATCGAACCCAGAGTATAGAATTAATGGAAAGATTGCAGACCGCAAAGCTCCTGACGAAATAAGCTACAAAAATATTCTTAGAAAAGCTAACGCTCAAGAATGTGAAATAGTAGTAGTAGATCTATCAAAAAATAAAGATACCATCGAAAATGCAGAAATCAATATAAATAATATTCTTAAATATGATAAGGTTCATCCAAATATTAAAGATGTTTACATTGTTTCTTCAGATAGAAAAATAGTAAAGCATTATAAAAGAAAAAAGCAGTCATAAATGACTGCCTTTCTGTGAGGGACGAACAAGGCGGTTAATCCAAGTTCTTATTCACACAGCAAATATATAAATATTTTTTAAACATTGATTAATAACGCTTTAAATTTTTACTATGGCAAAAAGGAGCGAAGATGAAGTACCAGACTTTGTTGGGTTTGCAAAAGAACTCAAAAGGGATGTTGTGAGCTATTCTGCGGTTACTGCCTTAAACTTTTTTATTGATAGTTTCCAAAAGCAAGGCTTCACAAATTCGAGTTTTGAACCTTGGCCAAAACGAAATAATGACACTCGCCCTGGAGGAGCTTTGTTGGTAAAAAGTGCCAACCTTCGAAATAGTTTAAAGATAATGGATAGATCCTCGGCGGCCATACTTTTTGGATCCAATTCTCCGTATGCTAAAATTCATAATGAGGGTGGAACTATAAACGTAACATTAACTAAAAAGGCTCGGAAGTTCTTTTGGTTTATGTATTATGCAACCAACGACTCCAAGTATAAATGGATGGCAATTTCAAAAAAAGACCATCTCACAATTAAAATACCAAAACGCCAATTTATAGGGCATAGTGAAACCTTAATGAGCAACTTGGAAAACTGGTTTAAAAACGAAATAGAGCAACGATTTAAAAATATATAATATGAGTGCACCGCAAAACTGGACAAAGGCATTATACAAAGAATTAGCCGAAAAAATCACAAATTCAATAGCCGCTATTGAGTGGGTGGATTTATGGCATAATCAAGTTGGATTTTTAGAGAACGAGCATCCTTTTCCAACACCTGCAGTATTTTTATCGTTTAGATCTAATCAACTAAAAGACCTCTCTCAAAAAGTGCAACAAGTCATTTTGCAAGTTGATTTTTACCTATACTTTGAAACGTTTACAGATACTTACAAAGGTTCGTATAATCAAGATGAGGCATTGAGTTTTTTGGATACAATAGACGAGCTTAATAAAATAATGCACGCATCATCTGGAGAGAACTATACAGGTATGAAACGTGTATCTTTTAACCCAGAGGACACAGGAAACGCAGGAAATTTATATCGCATCAGTTATGAATGTTTAAGTAATGACTACACCGCATTCGTGGAATACGAAAACGGAACTTTTGCCGATATGGAAGTTGAAAGGTTTATTGTTGAGCCGTAGCAAAAAGCGCCAATTGACTAGTGGGGTGTTGTGTGCGATTGAAAACAATGTTTTCAATTGTTTTTGGAGATTTATAGTATTTGTCGCCCAATTTGGCAAAAACCCAAGCTAAGGAATACTTTTGCACACCAAATTCTTTGACGTTTGAGTACTTCTCAAAATCACGCTTGATATCGCTGTACAATTTGTCTGTTAAGTCCCTCACTGCCATGTTACAAAACTATTGACTTTATTTATAATTTGCAAGTCCGATTTTAAGCCCTCCCCAACCCTCCCAAAGGGAGGGAGTAAAAAGCATAAAAAAACCGCTCGCTTGGAGCGGTTTTTCAGTAATAATTTCTATTGATTTGCTCATAATTTATTTTTCAAAGTGAAAACATACAAATTAATTTTATATAAAAAATGTTTTAGTATTTAAAATCCGTCCAATGAATTATTTTGCCTGTAAAACATTTATCTTCTGATTTTTGTATAATTGGATAGAAGTAATTGAAGAAGTCCTCCCACGTGTCAAAACCGTCATTTAATGCGAGCTCCAATCGTTCGTGGTGGCCAAATAGTTCACGTTCATTTACTGAAATTTTAATG
>NZ_JBIPPD010000280.1:0-3309 GCF_044368625.1 Flavobacterium sp.
TTTCAAACCTATTTTATCGCGTTCCGCTTTAAAATGCGCAATACAATTGGCTTCACTACTAAATTCGACTCCAAAACTAAAAATATTCATACCCAATAATTTATCTATGAAACAAATATACAAAAATATGAGCAATTACGGATATACATTTTTTTTTGATAAAAACCTAAGCTTGCACTTTAACTTTGAAAAAGGTGCATTTTAGACCCGAAAAGGTTCATAATCCGTAAACTTCTAGCCCGTCCGTAAACTTCGGAATCGGGACAGGTGGAAGTGGCATCCTTTTCCTTACTCCCGAAACTTCGGGACTAAGCAAGGAAAACACAAAACAGACAGCTGGAAAAGCTCCTTTTTAATTCTTAAAATACCACAGATTTTAAAAATTGTACAAAATCGTACATAATTAATTAAGAAGTTGCTATTTTTGATTTAAATTTTTTTATTAAAAATAGTATATGTATAATTCAAAGATAACGGGTCTGGGCTATTATGTGCCAGATAATATCGTGACTAACGATGATTTAAGCAAGATTATTGAAACCACAGACGAATGGATTCAGGAACGAACGGGGATTCAGGAGCGGCGTCACATTATTCGAGGCGAAGATACTACAACAACAATGGGTGTCAAAGCGGCGAAAATTGCTATCAAACGCTCGGGTGTTGCTAAGGAAGATATTGATTTTGTAGTTTTTGCCACGTTGAGTCCCGATTATTATTTTCCAGGCCCAGGTGTTTTGGTGCAGCGCGATTTGGGTTTGAAAACCGTTGGCGCGCTTGATGTTCGCAACCAATGTTCAGGTTTTGTGTATGCCATTTCGATTGCCGATCAATATATTAAAACGGGCATGTATAAGAATATTCTGGTCATCGGCTCGGAAGTGCATTCGGTGGGATTGGACATGACTACTCGTGGTCGCGGCGTTTCGGTAATTTTTGGCGATGGAGCAGGAGCGGCAGTTTTGAGTCGTTCGGAAAACAACGAAACCGGAATTTTATCGACCCATTTACATTCGGAAGGACAACACGCCGAGGAATTAATCGTAAAAGCACCAGGAATGGGCGGTCGATGGGTTACAGATATCTTGAATGAGGAAGATAAAGCCAACGACGAAAGTTATTTGCCTTACATGAATGGCCAGTTTGTATTTAAAAATGCGGTGGTTCGTTTTGCCGAAGTTATCAATGAAGGTTTGCAAGCCAATAATTTGCAAGTTTCGGATATTGACATGTTGATTCCGCACCAAGCAAATTTGCGCATTTCGCAATTCATTCAACAAAAATTCAATTTGACCGACAATCAAGTGTACAATAACATCCAAAAATACGGAAACACCACGGCAGCTTCTATTCCAATAGCGTTAACCGAAGCGTGGGAACAAGGCAAAATAAAATCAGGTGACACCGTGGTTTTAGCCGCTTTTGGAAGTGGTTTTACGTGGGGAAGTGTGATTATTAATTGGTAATAGTGGGAAATCCAATTTTAAGAATTCCAAATTCCAGAACGTAGTCTTGGAAATTGGATTTTTTTGGATTTGAATAATTTAGAATTTTAGCGGTACATTTTTCCTGCTTAAAAAAGCAAAACCCGAAGTAAATTACGCTTCGGGTTTTTTAACTAACTCTCTACAATCGATTTGTTTTATGTAACTATTAAAATGACTAAAAAGTGCACAAAACGGTTTTCTGTTAAATTTTTGATGGATGATTGCAATGTAATAGACGCATCATTTTGTGTATTGTTACATTTTAAACCAAAAATATTTTGGTTTATTTTCAAAAAAAAATAATGCTAATGTCCCGGTTCGTATATAAGTCTCAGAAACGAACTAAATCTTTCGTTTTCTCGATTGATGGGAATTCCAGTTACAATTCCAATTAGCAAATTTTCGGCAATGCTAACCCTCATTTGGGGCCGTAAGGTCATGTCAAAATCGGTTTTGGTGACTTCTTTGTTAAATTCAATCCCGATAAAATTTCGCGTTCCCGGAATCATATAATGAAAATTGCTGTTGATTTGCCACGAGGTAAAAGTACTGTTGTTGTAAAAATGATGCTGTATGGCTGGTCCGGTATAAAGCAATGTGTGAATATTGTTTCCCCAGCGTTTTGCAGCTACAAAAAAGGGATTATAGATGTTTCCCGTAAATAATTTGGAGCTAGGATAATTACTAAAATCGGTCAATTCAAATGCATGAATGTATCCAAACGCTAACGAAGGTTTTAATTTTTCGGAAACAAAAAAGGAATACTGAGCGGCCAGTTTTAAACCGTTGAGTTTACTTGCCGGAGTATTTCCATTTGTATTGGAAGGATAAAACGTAAAAGGCAATTCAACCTCAAGACCCAAGCGATCAATGGGTGCCCATTCATATTCTACCAAAGCCATATATTCGTCATAATTGTTTTTGTCGGTTAGTCCAAAACCCACATTCCATTCTCTTTCTCCTTTTCGAGCTCCCAAATCGCGAATCAAATCGATGTACAAAGGTTCGGCATGTAATACTTTTGCTGGACCTTTTTTGTCCTGAATTTCTTCGATATACAAGCTGTCTATGGTGTTTTTTTGTTCTTTTTCGGTTTGGGCTTGCGCCAAATTGATGCTGAAAACCAGCATGATAATGGTAAAATAAAGTGTTCTTGAAAATGTATTTTTCATTAGAATTTGAATAATTTGTTAAACATAACAGCTTTCGGCTTCCATTTTGGAAAACGGTAAAGCATATAAAAAAAGAAAACAAATTAAACCTCCGGTGGGGGAGAATGAATTTCGAAATAAGTGTGCAAAATAGATGTTTTGCTAAAACCAATGTTTTTACAAGTCCGTTGAGGTAGAAAATCAATTTCTACTCCGTAGTTGGGAAGAATGAAAAAATCAACAGTTGCCATTTTTTTTAATGCCGACTGATTTTCTCCATCAGAATCATCAAGTTCAGGAATGGCATTTTCGAAGCCTAATGTTTTTTCGATAATCAACTCCACGACACTTTCCTGATGATTGATCGTTAGATCCTCTGTAACACCATTTCGGTAAAGATCACTTGTGTCAACACTACAATTGAGAATATAAAGTGCCAAAAAAGCACAAAATAACCGGAACATTTTACTATTTCTAATCGAATTTAACACGCTGCAAAAGTAGAAAATTTAACGGGAGTTGGATGCTTCTTAGCGTTTTATTAGGACAAAATTCAAATATAAAATTTATAATATATCATTGCTATCCGAAAGTTTTGACGATTTTAGAAATAAGCATTGTAACTGCCTATAAACAGGTCAATATTTCAACTTTATGCTGAAAATAAGTCA
>NZ_JBIPPD010000090.1:0-11978 GCF_044368625.1 Flavobacterium sp.
CGTAAATTATGGAAATGCACTTCCACCAATCCTTTGTCAATCGCTCTTTTCATAATCGATGCTTCAAAAGGACTTCGCAATAATTCGGGTAAAATGGTAATGATATCTATTCGCATACTTCTAGTTTCAAGTGTCCAAAGGTACAAAGTTTAGTAGAGTTTCAGACATAAAAAAAGCGACTTGCATAGAAAGTCGCTTTTGAAACAAAGTATTTTCAGTTAAGGATTCGTAGACCATAACGAAGCTGATTTCAACATCGCTCTTCGTGGCAATTGCAACGCGCTTACAATGAGTTCGGCAAAATCTTCCGGTTGCAGTACTTTTTCAGGATTTCCATCGGTAATGCCTAAATCAAGAGCCATTTGTGAGGCGATTGTACTTGGCGTCAACGTACAAACACGAATGTTGTTTTTGCGAACTTCTTTCATTAACGATTCTGACAAACCAATTACGGCAAATTTGGATGCTGAATACGCCGAAGTTCCTGCGTTTCCGTTGATTCCTGCTGTAGACGAAACGTTGAAAATATCGCCTTGGTTGTTCTTAATTAAGTGAGGCAAAACTTCGCGCGTCACATAATACATTCCCATTACGTTGGTTTGAATCATTCCTTGCCAATCTTCGGGACTCATTTCTAGAAAGGTACCAAAAGCGGCAATTCCCGCATTATTTACTAAAATATCTAAAGAACCAAATTCTTTTATGATTGCTTCAATTCCCGCTTTAACTTCTTGGTGATTTCCGACATCAAATTTTGAATACGTAGCGTTTACACCCAAAGCTTTCAGTTCTGCCACTGTTTCTTGCAGGTTTTTTTCGTTTCTTCCTGTAATGGCTACGTCAATTCCTTCTTTGGCGAAAGCCAATGCTGTTGCTTTTCCTAAACCTGAACCACCACCTGTAATTATTGCTTTTTGACCTTTTAAATTTTCCATGTTTGTTTTTTATAAAAGCAAAATTATAGATTTTTTAAAAGAAAGACGCGTATTTAACGTAAGCTTATACTTGAAAACAGTTGTGGAGTAAGGCCTCGAAGGGGGAAGACTTCGAAGAGCAGGGTTGTTTATTTTCAACGCAATCTGAAGTAGTGCAATTTTTTGCGTTAGAGATCGAAGTGGAAATCCTTTTTTTTCTTTTTCAGAAAAAAAAGATTGCAACAAAGAGCTCGACCCGTAGGGAAACGCCCGAGTAATAAGATTTGGAGACGCTCTTAATTTAAGATAAAAGTAATCTTTTCAGCACAAATTTTTATTGATTTTAAAGCGTTGCAATATGAACTACGAGAATTAAAATGCCAAAATAAATTTGTAAATTTGCACCTTAATAAAAATAAAACAAATACGATGGAAAACGGAATATATGCTAAATTCAACACGCCAAAAGGTTCGATTTTAGTGAAATTAACGCACGATTTGACACCAGGAACAGTGGGTAATTTCGTAGCATTGGCAGAAGGAAATTTAGAAAATTCGGCGCGTCCACAAGGACAACCTTTTTACAACGGACTGAAATTTCACCGTGTGATTCCTGATTTTATGATTCAAGGCGGTTGTCCTCAAGGAACAGGAACAGGAAATCCAGGGTATAAATTTGACGATGAATTTCATCCATCCTTAAAGCACAATCGTCCAGGTGTTTTGGCAATGGCCAATTCTGGTCCAGGAACGAATGGTTCGCAGTTTTACATCACACACATTCCTACGGATTGGTTGGACAACAAACATACCGTTTTTGGTCACGTTGTAGAAGGTCAAGATACGGTAGATACGGTTGCTCAAGGCGATACATTAGAATCTGTGGAAATTGTAAGAGTAGGCGAGGAAGCTCAAAAGTGGAATGCGGTGGAAGCTTTTCGCGTTTTTGAAGGTTCAAGAGCGAAACGCGAAGCGGCTGAACGTGAAGCTGCTGAGGCAAAAATGGAAGAAATTGCAGCAGGTTTTGAAAAAACAGCGAGCGGTTTGCGTTACAAATTGATTAACAAAGGAAGCGGTAAAAAAGCAGAAGCGGGTAAAACAGTTTCGGTTCATTACACCGGACAATTGCCAGACGGTAAAGTGTTTGATTCTTCTTACCCAAGAAAAAAACCAATCGAATTTCCGTTAGGAAAAGGGCACGTTATTGCGGGTTGGGACGAAGGCATCGCATTATTGAGTGTGGGTGATAAAGCGCGTTTTGCTATTCCATCTCATTTGGCTTATGGTTCTGCAGGAGCAGGAGGAGTGATTCCGCCAAATGCTAATTTGATTTTTGATGTGGAATTAATGGATGTGAAATAAGCATTTGTTAATTAAAATACAATCCCAACGACTTCGTGTTGTTGGGATTTTTTAGTTTTAGGGAAATCCGTATCTTTCCAAAAAAATTACGCAATGCGAATACTTTAGTTCTTTTTCTTTGTCGGAATTTTCTCTGTCAATGCCCAACAACATTGTGGCTATGATTTTTCTTCCTTTTTTGTGCTACACATTCATGAAGAGGGAAGTAAAGAAAATATTCCCAATTTGAAAGTGACTTTGATTGATTTTTTTGGAAATGATTTGGTCAATACAGGAAACAAATACAGTTGGACAGATCGGGATAAAGTGATGCAGTTTTACGAAAATTATAAAATTGATGGAAAAGGAAAACGACTGACTGCTGAATCGTCCGAAGAGAAAATCAGATGGTATTTTCCGTATGCAAAAGCGACGTACATTATTTCGGTTACCAATGATTTTCCAATTGACGGCATCCGGGTTAAAATCGAGGACGTTTCTGAAAAGCCTGTTTACCAAACGCAAATTGTTCCTTTATTTGCTGCAAATTTATATGTTTTGTGTACTACTCAAGCCGCAAAAGCACAACAGTTTGGCGCTCGAATTAACAAACCTGTTGATGTGGTTTTGAAAAGGAGAGAGTAACTGTTTTATACCGTAAATTCACAAATTTATTTATTAGTTAGAAATTTAAAATTTGTGGTTGAAGTTTGCTAGTATTACTCCATTTCTAGTGCTTACTTCCATTTAATGCCACAACCCAAACTTGGTTTTTGTGGAAACGCAAACACTCGGTTGTAAATCACGCTGTCAATAGCATTTCTCAAATCACTACCGCTTGTTGGGATTCCATTTCCAGGTCGAGAATCGTCCATTTGGCCACGGTAAACGAGTTTGCTTTCAGAGTCAAACAGAAAAAAATCAGGCGTACAAGCGGCATCAAAGGCTTTGGCAACTTCCTGGGTTTGGTCAAATAAATAAGGAAACTCAAAATTATTTTGGAACGCAAATTCGGTCATCAATTCAGGCCCGTCTTGCGGATATTTTGCAACGTCATTACTTGATATAGCTGCCATTCCTAATCCTTGAACGCGGTAATCATTGGCAATCATAACCAATTCTTCTACAATATGATGCACAAACGGACAGTGATTGCAAATAAATACAATCAAAGTACCTTTATTACCTTTGAGTTCATCAAAAGTATAATGGTTATTGGAATTGGTATCTTTTAAATAAAAGGAAGGAGCCAAGGTTCCGAGGGGTAACATTCTGGAAGAAATTTGAGCCATGGGTTTTAATTTGAAGCTAAAAGTACTAAAAATAACGTTTAAAAGCTATATTTGAAAATCAAAAAACAAATGAATTTATGAAAAAAAAAGCAACAATAGCGTACACTGATTTTGAAAAAATTGATTTACGAGCGGGAACCATTATTCAAGTCAATGATTTTCCAGAAGCAAAAAATCCTGCTTATCAGTTGCACATTGATTTTGGTGCTGAAATAGGAATTTTAAAATCTTCGGCACAAATTACCAAACGGTATTCGAAAGAATATTTGTTAAACAGACAAATTGTAGCTGTTGTAAATTTTCCTAAAAAGCAAATCGGAAAATTCATGAGTGAATGCTTGTTACTTGGCTCTACAGGAGAAAATAATGATGTTGTACTTTTGTCATTAGAACAAGAAGTAAGCAACGGTTTGCGAATTAGTTAGAATTGAGGAGGCTTACTTGATTATTTCTCCTGTTTTGTTTATAAAATAAGGCGTATTACCTTTTTGTACTCTGGCTTTTCCATTTTTAAAATTATCTGCTTGGGTAAATTCTTGAAAAGGAATTATAATTTTCCCTGTGTTATCAAGATAGCCTGTAGTTCCGTTTACTTTCGTTAGTAAAGCAATGCCTTCACGGAAAATATTTGCATTCTGATACATACACGGAATGATTTCTGTACCACTTTTATTTATAAAACCCCACTTTTTGTTTCTACAAACTCTAGCAAGACCTGATTGATCATTGTCAAATTTATCGATGTGATCATAGAGTAAATCGGTAAGTTGATTTCCTTTTTTATCAATAATTCCACATTTATTATTTTTCTGAACGATTGCTATTCCATTTTTGAAATCATCTGCTAAGTCGTAAATAAAGGGAATTTTTATGTTGCCTTTTGTATCTAGATATCCACATTTTTTATCTTTTGTTGCAACAAGTAAACCGTCTTTTAAAAATCCTAGATTACTGTATACAATTGGAATAACTACTACACCTGTGCTATCAATTAAGCCATAAAAACCGGAATTAAAAATTCTAGAATGACCCTTGTAAAAATCACCAGCTTGATATATCTGATCATCGATTGTGAATGTGTTTTCGGTTGGATTATAGTTTCCTCTTTTTTCGGTTTGAGAAAACACAAAATGGCAACAAAGTAAAAAGACAAAAAGTAGTTTCATTTTTGAAAATCCTTAATTTGAAAAAAAAGTCTGATATTCAATTGAAGTTCAGACTTTTTATTAGTTATTTGGTTGGTTGTAATGTGCAATTTAAATGTCCTCGAAACGAAGATCTGTAAAACTATTCAACCTTGGTTCTTCGGGATGGATGGTTTCATCTTTTTCAGAAAAAAAATCTTTTTTGTAATCTCTTTGATGTCTTTCTGAAATTACCTCTTCGCCTTTATGATTCAAAACATACGAAGTCATTTCGTCTAATATTTCTGCGAAAGCGCTAAAATCTTCTTTGTACAAATAAATTTTATGTTTCTTGAAGTGAAACGAGCCGTCTTCTTCGGTAAACTTTTTGCTTTCTGTAATAGTAATATAGTAATCGTCTGCTTTGGTAGCTCTAACATCAAAGAAATAGGTTCTTCGTCCTGCTCTTAAAACTTTGGAAAAAATTTCTTCTTTTTCTGATATGTCATGTTCTCTCATATTCCTTTTCGGTAAATGTTTCATTGCTATTTGATATCCAAAAATCAGAAAAAAAAGTTAATTGACCAACAATTAAATCATTTCTTTTTCAGAAAGTTGTTTATTGTAAAGCGCTTTATAATAACCTTCTTGGATTATTAATTGATTGTGAGAACCTTCTTGAATTATTTCACCATCTTCTAAAACTATAATTTTATCTGCATTTTTTGCTGATGAAACGCGATGCGTTACAATGATAGTTGTTTTTTCTTTACAAAATTCAAGCAAATTATTCAAAATTAGTTCTTCTGTTTCCGTATCCACGGCAGATAATGAATCATCCAATAGTAGTATTTTAGGATTTTTAATAAGTGCGCGAGCTATGGAAACGCGCTGTTTTTGTCCACCCGAAAGTGTTATTCCTCTTTCGCCAAGAACGGTTTCATATTGCATACTGAAATTGATGATGTTGTCATGCACTACTGCTTTCTTTGCCGCTTCGAACACTTGTTCATCCGAGGCGTTTTCATTACCGAACTTAATATTGTTTTTTATCGAATCGGAAAATAAAAAAGCATCTTGCGGAACCACACCAATACTGTTTCTGAGGTCATACAAATTCAATTCGCGAATGTCAACTCCGTCAATAGTTATTTTACCTTGATTGACATCGTACAAACGGCTGATTAATGTTAACAAGGTCGATTTTCCTGAACCTGTTTTACCAATAATCGCTAGCGTTTTTCCTTTTTCTAATGAAAAGCTTACCTTTTTTAAGGCGACAATAGCGGTATCTTCGTACGTAAAGCCTACATTTTCAAACATCAATGTACCTGTTATTGGTGTTGATGCAATTGTGTTGTTTTGAATTTCGGGTACAATTTTCAAAAATTCGTTGATCCGCTTTTGAGACGCTTCGGCTTCTTGAATCATCGACGAAACCCAACCTAGAGAAGCTACTGGCCAAGTGAGCATGTTGACATATAAAATAAATTCAGCAATAATTCCAATACTCGAAATGGTACCATCAATGTACATCATTCCTCCAAAGTAAATCACTACCAAGTTGCTTACTCCGATTAAAGCCATCAATAAAGGACCAAAAAAGGAGTTGATTTTAGCTAAACTCATACTTTTCTTTCTGCTTTCTTCGGACAAATTTTCAACATTTAACTGTTGTTTTTCCTCTAACGAATAGGCTTTAATCACGCGAATTCCCGAAAAAATTTCTTGTGAAAAAGTGGATAAATTGGACAAGTTTTCCTGAAACAGCGTACTCCGTACATTTATTTCTTTACTTAATTTAAAAATGGTGTACGATAAAATCGGCAACGGAAGTAAGGTGTACAGGGTCAATTTTGGCGATACATTATACATATACGCAATTACAATTGTAAAACGAATTAATGTATTGATTGAATACATAACGGCTGGACCAACGTACATACGAACTTTTCCTACATCTTCACTGATGCGATTCATCAAGTCGCCGGTTCTGTTTTTTTTGTAAAAATTTTGCGTAAGCACTTCATAATGGCGGAAGACTTCATTTTTTAAATCAAATTCCACCAAGCGCGACATTACAATTAAGGTTTGACGCATTAAAAACGTCAACACTCCCGCAATTAAAGTGGTGATAACGATTAATATGATATTTTCGAGCAAATCACTGGCAACGGCAGATTTATCGACAACCGTATTAGAAGCCATCGATGCTTCGATTGATTGAAACGATTTACTGATTAATTTTGGTGTGAAAAGCATGAAAATCTGTGCGACAATCGTGATGATGAGACCAAATAAAAAACGGTATTTGTATTTTACAAAATATTTATTTAAATATTGGAGTTCCTTCATAAGATGAGAATTGGGAAGCGATTTTATATTGATAAAACGTTAAAATATTATATAAAATTGAATTATTGAAAATCGGATAAATGGGCTTAAAATTATTATATCACTAAAATAAAACAAATTTATTGCAATGTTTTGAATTAAACAGTAATTTTGCGTTGTCTTTTTAATAAAGTCATAAAATATTTAAATTTCACAACTATGATTATAGAAGTACTAAAACCAAGCGAATTACAGAAAGTTGATCCTGTTTTTGGACAAATTTCATTTGATAATCACGAACAAATCGTTTTTTGCAACGACAAAGATACTGGTTTAAAAGCAATAATTGGTATTCATAACACCGTTTTGGGACCTGCTTTGGGCGGAACTCGAATGTGGAATTATGCCAATGAGTGGGAAGCATTGAACGACGTTTTGAGGTTGTCTCGCGGTATGACTTTCAAATCAGCCATTTCAGGATTGAATCTTGGTGGTGGTAAAGCGGTAATCATCGGCGATTCTAAGGTGGATAAAACTCCTGAAATGATCAAGAAATTTGGTGAATATGTGAACTCATTAAGCGGAAGATACATTACTGCCGAAGATGTGGGTACTACGACTGAAGATATGGACAATATTAAAAGTGTAACCAACTTTGTGACTGGAATTTCTCAAAGCAAAGGCGGATCTGGTAATCCTTCTCCTGTTACAGCTTACGGTGTATATATGGGAATGAAAGCTGCAGCAAAGTTTCAGTTTGGTACCGATAACCTAAGCGGAAAGAAAATTTTAGTACAAGGTATTGGTCACGTTGGCGAAACTTTAGTACAACACTTAACAAACGAAGGAGCTTCTGTAATCATAACTGATTTAAATCAAGCGCGATTACTTGATGTTAGTACTAAATATGGCGCTACTATTTTTGGAGGTGAAGATATTTATAGTGCAGACGTGGATATCTACGCTCCTTGTGCTCTTGGTGCAACAATTAATGACGAGACCATTAACAAACTGAAAGCAAAAGTGATAGCGGGTGCTGCCAATAACCAGTTGGCGAACGATGCCATTCACGGTCAGATTTTAAGAGAAAAAGGCATTACGTATGCTCCTGATTTTCTTATTAATGCGGGTGGAATTATCAATGTGTATGCAGAAATCGTTGGTTATGACAGTGCCGAAGCTTTGCGAAGAACGGAGAATATCTACAATACAACATTAGAAATTTTAAATTTCGCGAGCGAAAACGGTATTACAACCCAAGATGCAGCAATGCGATTGGCTCAAAAACGTATCGACGAAAGAAAAAAAGAAATCGCTTCAAAATAAGAAGAATTTTCAAATATATTATTTATTTTTGCAAAGCGAAAGAACCCTCTTTCGCTTTGTTAATTTTATAAAAGTTCTTATCCGTGCTAAACAGAAGACATATCCGTGTGAAAGTAATGCAGTCCATCTATGCATTGCACCAAAGCCAATCTGGCGACCTTGAAAAAGAAGAAAAATTTTTGTTTTACAGTTTAGAAAATATTCAAGATTTGTACCTCGTTATGATTTCGACGCTTCTTGAATTGAAAAAAATGGAGGAGGTGTTTTTGCACAAATCGAGTTTGAAGCATTTGGTAACTTCAGAAGAACGAAATCCCAACAAGAAATTCATTAACAACAAGGTAATTCATTTATTATCAGAAAGTAATCACATCACTATCTCGTTGGAAAACCGAAAAATAGACAATTGGGAAATCCACGACGATTACATCCAACTCTTATTGCGTTTGATTAAAGAAAGTGATTTGTATGCCAAATACATGTCAACTCGCGACAATAATTTTGAAGAAGACAAACAATTTGTTCTGGATATTTTTACCGAAATTATTGTGCCTAACGAGAAATTGTACGATTATCTTGAAGATTCAAAGTTAACTTGGATTGACGATATTCCGTTAGTGAATACCGAAATTATCAAGCAGTTGAAAACCATCAAAGAACATGCTGAAATCCGAATGCCACGACTCTACAAAGATGTTGATGACAAGGATTTTGCCAAAAATTTGTTTCGAAAAACGGTTTTGAACGAAAAAGATTTGGCCAAACAATATCTGGACAAAACACCCAATTGGGATTCTGAACGGATTGCTGAAGTGGATACCATCATCTTGAAAATGGCGATTTGCGAATTTTTGAAATTTCCATCCATTCCCGTCAAAGTTACAATCAACGAATATTTAGAGGTAGCAAAAGAGTATTCTACCCCTAAAAGTAGTATTTTTATCAACGGAATTTTAGATAATCTAGTTAAGGAATATCAATCCAATAACACCTTATTGAAAACCGGTAGAGGTTTAATGTAAATTTAAAAAAGTATGAACTATAAATCAATTAGTTTAGTTGTTTTAGCAACATTAACAATGGTTTCTTGCAAAAAAGAAACAGCGAATGAACAAGTAGAAGGTACTAATACTATTCAAACCGCAGCGCCAGTTGGTACTGAGGAAACTCCAATAATGGATCCAAACGGAAAATTCGGCAAAATGGAATTTTCAAAATTAGAGCATGATTTTGGAACTATCCCAGGCGATAAAGTAGTAACAACCGTATTTACGTTTACCAATACGGGCGAAGCCAATTTGGTTATTTCCAAAGCAATGGGATCTTGTGGTTGTACCGTCCCAGATTATCCAAAAGAACCTATTGCACCAGGTCAAAAAGCCGATATTAAAGTTTCATTTGATCCAAAAGGAAAAAAAGGAATGCAAAATAAAACGGTTACTTTGACTACTAATACCGCATCAGGTATAGAAAAATTGGCTGTGAAAGCAAATATTGTTAATTAATTAATTTCAAATCAGAATAGAGAACATGGAAGACTTAATGAAATTTTTACCATACGTTTTAATGATCGGTGTATTTTACTTTTTAATGATTCGACCTCAACAAAAGCGTGCAAAAGCAGAACGTGAGTTTGAAAATCAGCTGAAAGTAGGGGATCGAATTATCACTAAAAGTGGAATTCACGGCAAGATTGCTGAATTAGCCGAAAAAACAATTGTAATCGAAACGATGTCGGGCAAACTTAAAATGGAACGTTCTTCCATTTCGATGGAGATGAGTGCCAAAATGAATGAAGTAGCCGTAACCAAAAAATAATACGAAATACAGTAATAAATCAAACCGAGTTGTACCACAGCTCGGTTTTTTTTACACATTTTTCTAAAAAATCGTGTAAATCCTCCATTGTAAAAGAAATATTTAGAAAATAAAGTACCTTTGTATGCATTAAATTTCTAAAATTATGATTTCAACCGAAACTACTTTTTCTATCGAATTAGAAACTCATTTTCAAAAATTCAGAAACAATATTATTGGTCTAAATCAAGAATTTACTTCGCCCTACGGTACTAAAAAAATTGTATATACCGATTGGACGGCAAGTGGTCGATTGTACCAACCCATAGAGCACAAGCTCTCAAATGGATTTGGCCCTTTTGTGGCCAACACCCATACTGAAACAACAGTTTCTGGCACAGCGATGACTATGGCATACCACCATGCTCGAAAAATTATCAAATCGCATCTAAATGCCAATGCAGACGATGTGCTGATAACTGATGGCACGGGAATGACGGGAGTAATCAATAAATTTCAGCGTATTTTAGGTCTAAAAATACCAGAAGATCTAAAAAGTTTTGTTGAAATTCCAGCAGCGAAAAAACCGATTGTTTTTATCACACACATGGAACACCATTCCAATCAAACCACTTGGCTGGAAACGATTGCCGATGTAGTCATTGTACCATCTTGCGAAAAAGGATTGTTTTGTTTAAATAATTTTGCAACACTTTTAGAACAATACAAAGAAAGGCAATTTAAAATTGCGTCTGTAACCGCTTGTTCTAATGTAACAGGAATTAAAACACCTTATCATGACATTGCTAAAATGATGCACCAGCATAACGGGCTTTGTTTTGTGGACTTCGCATGTTCTGGTCCTTATGTAAAAATTGACATGCATCCCGAAGATGCAGAGGCTTATTTAGATGCTATTTTCTTGTCTCCACACAAATTTTTAGGTGGCCCAGGAACTTCTGGTGTTTTGGTTTTTAATAAAAAATTATATAAAAATATGGTTCCCGACAATCCAGGTGGAGGAACTGTAAGTTGGACAAATCCTTGGGGAAAACACAAATACCTTGATAATATTGAAGAACGCGAAGATGGCGGAACACCAGGATTTTTGCAAGTAATTAAAACAGCTTTGGCAATTCAGCTGAAGGAAGAAATGGGTATCGACAATATTTTAAAAAGAGAACAAGAAATTGTCGATCAGGTTTTTGAAAATTTCGAAGCCGTTCCCAATTTGCACATTCTTGCAGAAGAGCACAAAAAAAGGTTGGGTGTAATCTCATTTTATATTGATGATATGCATTTTAATTTAGGTGTGAAAATTTTAAACGATCGTTTCGGAATTCAAACACGTGGCGGATGCAGTTGTGCCGGAACTTACGGACATTATTTGCTGCATGTAGACGAAGCCCAATCCAATGCATTGACTTCAAAAATTGATTCGGGCGACTTGATCCTAAAACCAGGTTGGATCAGAATGTCCATTCATCCGACAACAACAAACGAGGAAATTCAGTTTGTTACCGAATCCATAATTGCACTTGCCGAAAATCATCATCAATGGGCGAAAGATTATAAATACAATCCAGCAACCAACGAATTTTCGCACAAAGAAGCGACGCATTTTGAACACGACTTGGTAAAAAGTTGGTTTTTGTAAAAGTGTGTACTTGACCTTGTTTTAAAAAGTCGATCAAGGGGGTTGTATGCAATGTCTCAAGTTAAGTAGTCATTCCTTAAATATGTTATAACAATCTGTCTGTTAATAACTTGTATATAAAAATAGTAATAAAAAGCGAAGTTAAATTGCCAAAAAGAGTATATTTAGGTAAAAAAAAGTGGCAATATGTTAG
>NZ_JBIPPD010000281.1:0-3276 GCF_044368625.1 Flavobacterium sp.
TAGTGTAATGCCTGGCTTCGCTTTCCATCAAATCCCAATAGAATTTCGACAATTCTTCGTCTTGGATATTCACTATTTTTTCGCTTTGCGTTTAACCTTCATATATAATTTCAGGACACAGATTTGAGAAATGTCAAAAATTTTAAAAATTTTTTTAATCTGTGTTCTAAAAAAGTATGGTATTATACGAAATTAAAAAAATATTATCCGTGAACTGTCGAGCCTTTTCCATAACTCGCAATAATTGAAGCTTCAAAGTCCAGCCATTCTCTCCAACGTTTCTCGACATCGATACCTTGTCCGTATTTTCGAGCATAAGTGATAAAAGTAGTGTAATGTCCAGCTTCGCTTTCCATCAAATCCCAATAGAATTTCGACAATTCTTCGTCTTGGATATTTTGAGAAAGGACTTTAAAACGTTCGCAGCTTCGGGCTTCAATCATTGCCGAAAACAACATACGTTCGACAAAACCCGACACACGGCTTCCGGTATTGCTTTGTTTCATGTATTTGGCCAATTCGCCTACGTATTCGTCTTTTCGCTCACGACCTAAAACTAAACCCCTTTTTTTGATAATTTCATGCACCATCTCAAAATGTTCTAGCTCCTCTTTGGCCAAAGCCAACATGTCCGTCACCAAATCCGGATACTCCGAATTAATTGTAACAATCGTAATGGCATTCGTCGCCGCTTTTTGTTCGCACCACGCGTGGTCCGTAAGTATTTCTTCAATATTTCCCTCAACGATATTTACCCATCTCGGGTCGGTTGGCAATTGTAATCTTAAAACTGACATTACTAATTTTTTTAGTTGGTTTACAAATTCAAACCTCTTTTATTATAATTTGGGCGTTACCCTCCCCTTTTCAATTCAAACCCTGTTTTTACACAAAAAAATGCTGCTTTCCATCACGATTATCGGGTCGGGTCGGGCTATTCGCTGCAATCTCCCGAAGAAAAATCGGGATGTGTCTCGATTTTTCTTCGGGAGGATTTTCGCTACTATCCCTAACGCAAATAACCGTAAATCCAGCATTCTCGTTTTTTTAATCTAAAAAACAAACATCGCTCTTTCGCTCATCATTTCGTTCACTTCATCAGCCACTTCTTCGATCACCGCTTCGTTCGTAGGATCCATCAAAACGCGGTCGATAAGTTCTACAATTTTGTCCATATCAGCTTCTACCAAACCTCTTGTGGTAATCGCTGGTGTTCCAATTCGGATTCCAGAAGTCGTAAACGGCGACTTGTCGTCAAAAGGTACCATGTTTTTATTTACGGTGATTTCTGCTTTCACCAACGCATTTTCTGCTTCTTTACCTGTAATATTTTTGTTTCTTAAATCAATCAACATCATGTGGTTGTCCGTTCCACCCGAAACCAAATCGTAGCCTCTTTTTACAAACGAAGCCGCCATCGCTTTGGCATTTTTCTGCACTTGAAGCGAATACCTGAAAAACTCATCAGTCAATGCTTCGCCAAAGGCTACTGCTTTTGCAGCAATAATGTGCATCAACGGTCCGCCTTGATTTCCTGGAAAAACAGCTAGATCCAATACAGAAGACATCATTCTGATTTCGCCCTTTGGTGTGGTTAAACCCATTGGATTTTCGAAATCTTTACCCATCAAAATCATTCCACCTCTTGGACCTCTTAAGGTTTTATGAGTAGTTGTCGTTACAATATGGCAATGCGGAATCGGGTCGTTCATCAAACCTTTGGCAATCAAACCGGCAGGATGCGAAATATCGGCCAAAAGCAAAGCCCCTACACTGTCGGCAATTTTGCGAAAGCGTTCAAAATCCATATCTCTACAATAGGCCGAAGCACCAGCAATAATTAATTTGGGTTGTTCTTTTGTAGCAATGGCTTGGATTTTATCATAATCAAATTGTCCAGTTTCACGTTCCACTCCATAAAAAGCTGGACTGTACAATTTTCCTGAAAAATTTACTGGAGAACCGTGCGTTAAATGGCCTCCGTGTGAAAGATCAAAACCTAAAATTTTATCCCCAGGTTTCAAAATAGCCGAAAAAACGGCTGTGTTGGCTTGAGAACCAGAATGCGGTTGCACGTTGGCATATTCGGCACCAAAAAGTGCTTTGGCGCGATCAATGGCAATTTGTTCCACTATGTCTACAACTTCGCAACCTCCGTAGTAGCGTTTTCCGGGATAGCCTTCTGCATATTTATTGGTCAAACAAGAACCAGCAGCTTCCATTACTTGGTCGCTCACAAAATTCTCCGAAGCGATAAGCTCTAATCCGTGTATTTGTCTGTCTTGTTCCTCAAGAATGAGGTCGAAAATTTCTTCGTCGTGTTGCATGTCGATACTAATTAGTTAAAAACACGTCAAAAATACAAAAATCGTTTGTTAAATCCACTTATAATAATATATTTGATAACTCAATTTAAAACAAAAAAATAACATACAAATGCCTATAACAGCAAACGACCCTCGTAGAAAATCATGGCTAGATGTTCCCGAAAATTCCGACTTTCCAATCCAAAATATTCCCTTTGGTGTTTTTTTAACTAAAGATGATGTCATTACTATAGGAACTCGCATCGGAAATTATGCTATTGATTTGGGCGCTTTACAACAGCTCAATTATTTTGAAGGAATCGAATTGACCGACGATATGTTTATGCAAGACACGTTGAACGATTTTATTTCGGATGGAAAAAAAACATGGCGACTGGTACGTAACCGCATTGCCGAAATTTTTGATGCCGAAAATCCGAAATTGCGCGATAATGCCAAACACCGTGACATCATTATCTTTACGATGGATGAAGTAGAAATGCAACTTCCGGTTTTAATTGGCGATTACACCGATTTTTATTCCAGTAAAGAACACGCGACAAATGTGGGAACGATGTTTCGCGACCCGAATAATGCGTTACTACCCAACTGGTTGCACATTCCGGTAGGTTATCATGGAAGAAGCTCGACAATCGTTCCTTCTGGAATTCCAGTTCACCGACCGATGGGACAAACCTTACCAAATGGCGAAACTACACCCGTTTTTGGTCCTTCGCGATTAGTAGATTTCGAATTGGAAACTGCTTTTATCACCACAGATGCCAACATCATGGGCGAAAATATCCCAGTGCATGAAGCCGAAGAATACATTTTTGGAATGGTGCTGTTGAATGACTGGAGTGCGAGAGACATTCAGAAATGGGAATATGTGCCGCTTGGACCGTTTTTAGCAAAAAACTTTGCCTCTTCCATTTCGCCGTGGATTGTAACGATGGATGCTTTGGAACCT
>NZ_JBIPPD010000091.1:0-11960 GCF_044368625.1 Flavobacterium sp.
ATTGGCGAAAAAGATTTGGTCGTATTGACAGGAGATATCATACAATACATTTCGGAATATACCGAAAGTAGTGCCGGTGTACTTTATTTAACAGAAAAAAATTATTTAGTTGCTTCTGCAGGATTTAGTTATATTCCTGATGCTTCTCGTGAACGCTTGAATTTTGGCGAAGGCCTAACAGGACAAGCGGCACTTTCATTAAAAATAATGGAACTCAAATCGTTTGATCAAGAAAATGTCAACATTACTTACGCTCTAGGTCAAATTAAACCCAAACACATTATTGCAATTCCGTTAGTAAATGGAAATGTGGCGGGAGTGATTGAATTGGTTTCTGTAAAGAATTATACCGATTTACAAATCGAGTTCTTAAACAGTGTTGCTAACAATATTGCAATTGCAATTAAAGCAGCTGAAAACCGTAAACGAGTTCAAGAATTATTAGAAGAAACAGAAGCCCAATCCGAAGAATTAAAAGCACAGCATACCGAACTGGAAGGGATGAATGCTGAACTTGAAGCACAAACAGAGAAATTGCAAGCTTCTGAAGAAGAATTACGTGTACAACAAGAAGAATTACAGCAAACCAACGAAGAACTTGCCGAACGAGGGACGCTGCTCGAAGCTCGAAATTTTGAAATTCAAAAAAAATCCGATGATTTAGAATTGACAACCAAATATAAATCGGAGTTTTTAGCAAATATGTCGCACGAATTGCGAACGCCTTTAAATTCGATTTTATTACTAAGTCGTTTACTGTCAGAGAATAATGATAAAAATATGAATTCTGAACAAGTGGAATTTGCCAAAGTCATTCAAAGTTCAGGTACAGGCTTATTGGGTTTGATTGACGAAATTTTAGATTTGTCCAAAATTGAAGCAGGAAAAATGGAACTGGAAAATACGGATGTTTTAATTACAGACATCAGTACTAACTTACACAACCTTTTCAGTTTAGTTGCAAAAGAAAAGAATATCGATTTTAAAATCCTAATGAGCGAAGCACCACTGCTTATAAAATCTGACCAGCAACGCTTAGAGCAAATCTTGAAAAATTTGATTTCCAATGCAATCAAATTTACTCAAAATGGCTCTGTTTCTTTAGAAATTGTAAAAGACAAAGATCGGGTGGCTTTCATCGTTAAAGATACTGGAATTGGGATTCCAAAAAGTCAGCAACCACATATATTTGAAGCCTTTCAACAAGCAGATGGTTCCACCAAACGTAAATACGGAGGTACAGGTTTAGGACTATCCATCAGCCGTGAATTAGCCAAATTATTGGGAGGTGAAATCACGCTTAACAGCGAAGTTAATGCAGGAAGTACGTTTAGATTAACAATTCCCGTAATTCCCAATATGTACCAATCCATTTCTCAAGAAACGACAGAAGCAGTTACATTGGACCAAAGAGAAGATGCACTTCGTTCGCAAAAAATGGAGGATATCGGTAAATACATCAGTAATGTAATTCCCGAAGCCATAGCCGACGACCGAGAAGTGATTATAGAAAACGATAAGGTAATTTTAATAGTGGAAGACGACGTCAATTTTGCAAAATCGCTTTTAGAATTTACCCGCGAAAAAGGATACAAAGGGGTTGTTTGCGTTCGAGGCGATTATGCGTTAAATTTGGCTTTGACCTATAAACCCTTAGGTATTTTGTTGGACATTCAACTTCCGGTCAAGAGTGGTTGGGAAGTCATGGAGGAGTTAAAAAGCAATCCATTTACCAAGCATATTCCTGTGCATGTTATGTCTTCTCATAAATTGAAGCAAGAAAGTTTATTAAAAGGAGCGGTAAATTTCCTAGATAAACCGGTTGCTTTAGAAAAATTATCCGAAGTATTTAAAAAAATAGAGCACTTCGTCAATCGTGGATCTCAGAAAGTACTAATTATTGAAGACAATACCAAACATGCAAAAGCTCTTTCGTTTTTTCTAGAGAGCAACAACATCAACTCGGATATCAAAAGTAAAATAGAAGACGGTATTGAAGCACTTCAAAATTCGGATTTAAATTGCGTCATTTTGGATATGGGTATTCCTGACAAACATACCTACGAAATTTTAGATAAAATAAAGAAAGACAAGGAATTCGAAAACCTTCCTGTTATTGTTTTTACAGGCAAAAGTTTGTCGATGGTTGAAGAGCAAAAAATTCGTAAATATGCCGATTCGATTATAGTCAAAACTGCCCATTCGTACCAAAGAATGTTGGATGAAGTTTCGCTATTTCTTCATTTGATGGAAGATGGAAAGCACAATAATCACAAAAAATTGAATAAATTAAATAATGTATTGAACGGAAAAACAGTCTTGGTAGTAGACGATGATGTTCGAAATATTTATTCGTTGACTAAAGCTTTGGAAACTGTACAGATGAAAGTGGTGGCAGCCATTGACGGTAGGGAAGCCCTTAATGCTATGGAAGAACACAAAAATATTGATGTAGTTTTACTTGATATGATGATGCCTAATATGGATGGTTATGAAACAGCTGCAATGATAAGAAAAAATAAAAAGTGGAAAAATTTGCCCGTTATTGCCGTAACTGCCAAAGCAATGACAGGCGATCGCGATAAATGCATTAATGCGGGTGCTTCCGATTATATCACAAAACCAGTCGATGTAGATCAGCTACTTTCGCTTTTGCGAGTTTGGCTGTACGACAAAGTTTAATTTAAAATAAGTTTGCAAATGAACCGTAAAAAGGTATTAATTATTGACGACGATGCCCGAAATATATTTGCTTTAACGGCAACTTTAAAGTCGAGGTCTTATGAATGTGTTTCTTGTTTAGGGGCTCAGGAAGCCCTCAAAATTTTAAATACTCAAAATGATATTGATGTTGTTTTAATTGATATGATGATGCCGGACGTAGATGGATATGATGCAATTTCGCTTATAAAAAACATACCGCAGTACAGTAAAACTCCTATAATTGCCGTCACCGCTCAAGCCATGACAGGCGATCGCGAAAAATGTTTGCAAGCAGGAGCGGACGATTATATTTCTAAACCTATTGATGTCGATAAATTACTGCTTGTCTTAAATTCATTTTAGTCCATGTTGGAAGATCGCGAAATTGCTGTATTAATTGAGGAAATTAACAAATACCACGGATATGATTTTAGTGGCTATTCTGCAGCGTCTTTTCGTCGACGCGTATATCGATTGTATAGTATGGAAGGTTTTGAAAACTTTACCGATTTTCTTTCTAAAGTACGTAGTGATGCGTCTTTTTTTAATTACATGGTCGAAGAAATTACAGTAAATGTCACGGAGATGTTTCGAGATCCTTCTTTTTATAAAGTACTTCGAACTGAAATTGTCCCGGTTCTTGCCACAAAACCTTTTATCCGCATTTGGCATGCAGGTTGTTCTACCGGAGAAGAAGTTTTTTCGATGGCTATCTTGTTAAAAGAAATGAATTTGCTTCACAAATCATTATTGTACGCGACCGATTTAAATCCTGCCGTTATAGAAATTGCCAAAAAAGGCGTTTTTCCACTACGAACTATTCAGCAATACACAGAAAATTATCGGGTTGCCAGTGGAAAAAGTGATTTCTCCAATTATTATTCGGCTAATTATGGTTTAGCAAAATTCAGTGATGAGTTGATTGATCGAATGGTTTTTTCACAACACAATCTACTAACCGATGGGTCTTTTAATGAATTTGACCTTATTTTATGCCGTAATGTACTCATTTATTTTGACAAAGATTTTCAAAAAATTGCATTAGAATTATTTGATCAAAGTCTTTCTAAGCTGGGCTTTTTGGCTTTAGGAACAAAAGAAACTATTAAATTTTCCTCGATACAATATCGATTTAAACAATTTGAAAAAGAGAAAATATGGAAGAAAATGCTGTGAAATCAAATTGTAAAGTCTTGTTAATAGGTGGATCTGCAGGAAGTTTGGAAGTATTAATGGCTGTTATTCCCAAGTTAAAACCCATCTCTAATTTTGCAATTGTCATCATTTTGCATAGAAAAAGCACCGAGGACTTGACATTGGAAAATTTAATCGCTATGAAAACCAAGATCCCTGTTGTTAAAATGGAAGACAAAGAAATTTTAAAACCAGGATTCATCTATATTGCTCCTTCTGATTATCACTTATTGTTTGAAAAAAGCCGACATCTCTCGCTTGATGTTTCCGAAAAAGTACATTACAGCCGTCCAAGTATCGACGTGTCTTTCGAATCAGCAGCCCTTGCATTTGGTAATACCTGCACTGCGATTTTACTTTCTGGCGCAAATGCCGACGGAACCGATGGCCTTTTAGCCATTCAAAAAGCCGGTGGAATGGTAATTCTTCAAGACCCAAAAAATGCGTTAATGCCTTTCATGCCGTTACATGCTTTAGAGGCTCTAATTCCTAATTATATTTTGGATGTAGAAGATATTTTGGAATTTATCAATTCAATCGAACTCGAGTAAGGCTTTTTATCTAAAATATTTTAGAAGCTTTAAAAGTAATTCTATAACCACTAACAGCCTCAATTGTTTTAATTTCATAAAAAATTTAAAACTATGAACAGTATCGACAAAGATCAAAACGAAAAGAATTTTGAAAATTTAATTGGCAAAGAAGGTGTAGCGAAAATCAAAGAGTTTGTAAAAAAATCTGGGACGTGTTTTTTTTGTACTGCAATGGCCCAAAACAGAGCGTTTGAAACACGACCTATGGCTCCGCAAACTGTAGATGACGAGGGTCATATTTGGTTTTTGAGTGCCAAAGATAGCTACAAAAATTTGGAATTGGAAGAAATTCCCAAAGCACAACTCTTATTCCAAGGTTCGCCTTACAGCAACTATCTTTCATTGTTTGGATCAGTAAAAATATCACAAGATAAAAACAAGATCCACGAATTATGGGAACCTACCATGAAAACATGGTTTACAGAGGGTAAAGACGATGCAAGAATCACAGTTTTGCAATTTATTCCTTCCGAAGGTTACTATTGGGATACCAAAAATGGTGTTGCAGTTGCAACAATCAAACGACTTTTTGGTGCAGTTGTAGGCGAAACGCACGATGATTCTATTCAAGGTAATATAATAGTGTAACAAAATAATGTGCTCATTTTCTTCTCTAAAGAAAGTGGGCCTTTTTTAGTTTCTATCAAATCAAAAACATTTAAATACAGTAAATCATTAGCGATAATTTATATAGTGTTTAACTTTTGGTTTGTTTATATTTACACCACTATGAAAATTCCTATTGTTATTCTTGGTGGAGGCTTGGCGGGATTGACGGCTGCTATACATTTGTCTAAATTGGGTCATGCTGTAACGGTTATAGAAAAAAGTACATATCCAAAACATAAGGTTTGTGGAGAATACATTTCGAACGAAGTAGTAGCCTATTTTGAATGGTTGGGTTTGCATCATGTAATTGCGAAAAGTCATCCGATTCATCAGTTTCGATTAGAAAATAATCCTAAAAATCGTGCTGAAGTTCAACTGCCTTTAGGTGGTTTTGGCATCAGCAGGTACCTTTTGGATTGGCTACTTTATCAAAAAGCTTTAGAGCAAAACTGCCATTTTATACACGATTCGGTTACTTCTATTGCTTTCGAAAATGAATTCTTTACAATCGATTTGAGTTCAGGTATTCAAATTGTAACCCCTATTGCCATAGGAAGTTTTGGGAAACGAAGTACTATTGATATATCTTTAGAACGGGATTTTATTCAAAAAAAATCGCATTGGATGGCTTTAAAATCGCATTACAAAGGAAATTTTGCAAATCATTTGGTTGGATTGTATCCCTTTGAGGGCGGTTATTGTGGTGTTTCAAAAGTGGAAGAGAATACGTTGAACGTTTGCTGCATTGTACAAACGGATGTGTTCAAAAAATATAAAAATATTCCTGAATTTATGACAAGCGTGTTGTATAGAAATAAAGGTTTAAAAAGCATATTGAATCCATCAAAACCCGTTTTCGATGCACCGTTAACGATAAGTCAAATATCTTTTGAGGATAAAAAAGCGGTGGAAAATCACGTTTTGATGATTGGCGATGCAGCTGGTTTGATTCATCCACTTTGCGGAAATGGGATGGCTATGGCAATTCATAGTGCTAAAATTGCGGCTGAATTAATTCACAAATATTCTAAAAAAGCCTCGTTTTCAAGAAAAAATTTAGAAATAGAATATCAAGCAGTTTGGCACAAAACATTTCATAAGCGTCTTCAAATGGGGAGATTATTATCTAAGTTGCTTCTTAATTCGTATTTGACTAATGTGAGTATGAAAATAGTATCTCGTTTTCCTACTTTGTTTAGATTTATTGTCAAACAAACACACGGCAATTTAATTCAAAAACCCTTTTAAATGATGCTCATTGACACAAAATACCGTACCGAAGCGCCTGAAATTATGGACGATTTTTTGCTTGAAGGCGAAGAACTTCGGGAAGCTTTAGACAAAATTGCGAAAATCAATCAATTGTTGGGTGGCAATAAACTGACTATCGAAGGATTGAAGAAAATTTTGCCAAAATCAGATACAAATGTCGAGATTACTATCGTTGATGTAGGTTGCGGAAACGGGGATATGCTCCGAAAAATAGCTGATTTTGGTATTAAAAACGGTTATAATTTTAAACTACTTGGAATAGACGCCAATCAGTTTACGATCAATCACGCGATTTCGCTTTCCAATGAATATACTAGCATTAGCTATTTATGTGAGGATATTTTCAAAATGAATTTTGCCACTTTAAACAGTGATATCATTGTATGTACTTTGACATTGCATCATTTTAAAGAATCGGATATTATTAACATTTTAACTGTTTTTAAAAAAAATGCAAAACGAGGATTGGTTATCAACGACTTACAAAGAAGTGCCGTAGCGTATCGTCTATTTCAGTTATTATGCTTATTATTTCAGCTCAATACAATGTCTAGAACCGATGGATTGGTTTCGATTTTACGGGGTTTTAAAAAGCATGAATTGGTTGTTTTTTCAGAAAAATTAAATTTTAAAAAATACAATATCCAGTGGAAATGGGCTTTCCGTTACCAGTGGATTATACAAAATATATGAGTGTAAAAATCGTTCAAGTAGCCAAGCAGTTGCCTAAATATTCGGTAACTACAGCCGAAATAATGCCTTTTCTTGACGTTTGGCTTAGTGGTCAAGAAGATCGTTTTATTCGTAAAGTAAAAAAAATTTTTACTGGTGCCGCAGTCGACAAGCGGTATTCAATTATGGATCCTATAGAAGTTTTCACGGCCACTTCTTTCGAAGAAAAAAACAATATTTATGCAAGAGAAGTAATTATTTTAGGCGAACAAGTTTTGACTAAAGCGCTAGATAAAGCGGGATGGAAAGGTGAGGAGTTGGATTATATTATAACGGTCAGTTGTACCGGAATTATGATCCCATCACTAGATGCTTATCTTATTAATAAATTGCATTTGCGGCAGGACATTATCCGGCTTCCCGTAACAGAAATGGGTTGTGCCGCAGGAATTTCCGGAATTATTTATGCCCAAAATTTCCTCAAAGCAAATCCAAATAAAAAAGCCGCTGTAATTGCTGTCGAAAGTCCATCCGCTACGTATCAACTCGATGATTATTCGATGGCGAATGTGGTAAGTGCGGCGATTTTTGGCGATGGAGCTGCTTGCGTTTTGTTATCTTCAAACGAAAACGAAACAGGACCCACAATCTTGGATCAATCGATGTATCATTTCTATGATAATGAGCACATGATGGGTTTTAAATTGACCAATTCAGGATTACAAATGGTGCTGGACATTGAAGTACCCAACACTATTGCATCCCATTTCCCTAAGATTATCCATCCCTTTTTAGCCCAGAATAACTTAAGAATAGAAGACATTGATCATTTAATCTTTCATCCTGGGGGTAAAAAAATTGTGCAAACTGTAGAAGAACTTTTTGCCGACTTAGGCAAAAACATTGATGCTACTAAAGAGGTTTTGCGGTTGTATGGCAACATGTCTAGTGCCACCGTTTTGTATGTACTGGAACAAATTATGGACGAGAAACCCAAAAAAGGCGAGAAGGGAATCATGCTGAGCTTTGGACCCGGATTTTCGGCCCAGCGGGTTTTGTTGGAGTTTTAATTTTTTTGAAACCTGCTTTTGATTCCGTAATGATACCCATGAGAAGAATAATTGTAATGTAATGATGAAAAAAAGAGTCGTAGTAACTGGAATAGGTATTGTCGCACCAAATGGAATTGGAAAAGAAGCTTTTCGCGCGGCCTTGGAAAACGGTACATCAGGAATTAAATTCGACAAGCAATTGGAGGACTTGAATTTTTCCTGTAAAGTTTCTGGAAGACCGGATTTGTCTTTAGATTATATCAAAACATTTTTTACCGATTATGAACTGCGAAATTTTAGTGCAACCGGTATTTTATACGGAGTAATTGCAGGAATGCAGGCTTGGAAAGATGCGGGGTTAGACATAGCTTCCAAGGAAGAACCGGATTGGAACAGCGGAACAATTTTTGGTTGTTCGACCTCAGGAATTGAAAAATTTCGGGAATGTATCTATAAAATTGATGATTTACAAACCCGAAGTTTAGGCAGTACCGTAGTAGCACAAACTATGAATAGTGGTGTAAGTGCTTATTTGGCGGGTAAATTGGGTTTGGGAAATCAGGTAACCAGCAATTCTTCGGCGTGTACAACGGGAACAGAAAGTATGTTATCGGCTTTCGAAAGAGTCCAGTCCGGAAAGGCATTACGAATGTTAGCCGGAAGTACAAGTGATTCTGGTCCGTATATTTGGGCTGGATTTGATGCTATAAAGGTTTGTACTTTCAGGCATAACGATACGCCCGAAATGGCGTCGAGACCTATGAGTGAAACAGCCTCTGGATTTGTGCCATCAAGTGGAGCGGGTGCGTATGTTTTGGAAGAATTAGAATCGGCCTTAGCCAGAAATGCGACCATTTATGCTGAAGTTTTGGGCGGAAATGTCAACTCTGGAGGTCAGCGAGGAACGGGAACTATGACGGCTCCCAATTCTCAAGCTGTTCAAAAATGTATTACTGATGCCCTTTCAGATGCTGGAATTCAGGCAAACGATATTGATGTGATAAACGGTCATTTGACAGCTACTGCCAAAGATGCTACCGAAATCGAAAATTGGAGTAAGGCACTCGGTAGAAATGCTGCTGATTTCCCGTATATCAATGCGTTGAAAGGGATGGTAGGACATTGTTTATCGGGTGCGGGAAGTGTAGAACTTGTTTCCGCAATTATGGAAATACACCACGATTTTATTTTCCCATCCATAAACTGTCCTGATTTACACCCCGAAATTTTAAAACTTATTACTTTAGATAGAGTGCCTCAAAAAGCATTATATCAACCTGTTAATGTAATTATAAAAGCTAGTTTTGGATTTGGCGATGTAAATGCTTGTGTAATTTTAAAAAAATATAAAAATGATTGATGATTTAAAGGAAATTTTAAAACCCTACGTGCAAGATGTTGACCTATTGGAAAACTTAGATCTTAAAACTAATTTTATAAACGATTTACATATAAATTCTGCTGCTTTGGTGGATATTATCTTAGATATTGAGGATCGCTTTGATATTATTGTAAGCGACGAGGGAATGCAAGAAATTATGACAGTTAAAGCTGCTTTAAATGTGATAGAACAAGAACTTGCAAAAAAATAATTTAAAACAAAGTGCTAATTATTCGATTCCAAGGTGTTTTTTTAGTTTTAAAAAACACAGCCCCATAGTATAAGCTTCTTCAATAGTCGACTCGAGATCATATTCGGGAAGCTTTAAGGCTTGGGCAATTTCGGCAATGCTAAATTTTTTATCATCGCTAAATTCTTTCCATTTTTTAAACATTATTTCTAAATCTAAAGCTTCATTTCGCAACCTACCACACTCTAATTTTTCTAATGATTTGTTAATCATTTCAATGTCAAAATCAACGCGATAGCCTATAATTGTTGTATTCCCGAGGTATTCGATAAGTTTCTGAATGCCTTCAGCTTCAGTAGACTTAGGTGCTTTTGATTCAATGATAAATTCGTTCGAAAAACCGTGATCGTGATTGTAAATATATTGCAATAATATCACTTCAAACGAGTCGGAAATAATAAGTTTATTGTCTAAAATTCCAACGGCACCAACGGTCAAAATTACGTCTTTTTGCGAATTTAAACCAGTTGTCTGAATGCTTAATGTTACAAATCGATTGGATTTTGCTTCTTGCTTTTGCAAATAAGCTTTCCAAAATTCGGGATGTTTTTTATTCTTTAACCAATCAAGCATATTAAATAAAGTAAGTTAGTTGGAATTTATTTTTGATAATTTCTTCCAATTCTTTCATTGGAAGAAGCGCATTCTTTAGTTTTTCACGATCCGATTTCGAAATTTCTTCGATGGCAATATATTGACCGTTGGTATTATTTTTCAATCCCTCTTTAGTTCTAATTTTTGTCAAGTCCATAAATGCATCAGCAGCATTCAGATAAATTTCGGCGTATTTAGGTTCAGTAATAGCCAACTGTTTGAAACGCAAAAAAGTATTGGTAACGCCTTTTATTTTATGGCTCAAAATGAGTACTCTTGCCGCATCTACCAGTGGTAAAATGGCTCGGTTTTTTATATCAAAAAGCCCTTTATGAATGCCTTCTTCTTCAAAAATGAACTGCTTGAAAAAAGTTAAAGGAGCAGGTCTCTTTAATGTTTCAGCACCTAAATAAGCAAAAAACTTTTTTGTGTTTGACCCATTTTGAAAAACTACATTATTCAAATTTTCTTCAATATCTAGTGCTCCATACGCAAGTTCGTAATCAAAAAATAGCGACGGTATATGAGCTGTTTTGTCACCGGTAAAGTTCATCCATAAATGGAATTGTGCGACCCATTCTGAAAATGATTTACACCATTCGGGGTTGCTGGAATTATAATAATTTTCAGAAGTACCATAACCTACAACCTCTAAAATGGAAACCACTTTTTTGGACAATTGTATAAAATAGTTTTTGACCAAATGATTTTTTTCGGCAACTACGTCTTCGTAAACCAAGAAACTGTTTTGATCGCTAAAAATCAACTGCTCTTTTCGTCCTTGACTTCCTATACTAAACCATCCAAAACGAACAGGAGGTGATCCTAAATCTAAAATGGTTAACTCAATCGCACGTTTTATTAGTGCGTTGTTTACTTCTCCCGCAATAGTATTTATATGCGACAGCGGGATTTTCTTCTCAATGGACGACTGAATAAATTCTTCAAATTTATTTCTGATTTTATGCAATTCAATGCCATTTGGAGCTCGTTTTATCTCTTTTATCAATACTCCCGGATTACTGGCTTGCGCAAAAATCAAATCTTGCTGCGAAATTACTCCAACAATTTTCGTTTTATCACTACCGTCTGCTGTTACGCAAAGATGTGTAATGTTATTTTGTAACATCAGCAATTGAGCTTCTGCTAAAGAGGTATTTTCAGGAACCGTTATTACAGGTGTCGACATGATTTTACTGACCAAAGCCGTAATGTAAAATCGTCCTGTTGCAACTTTATTTCGTAAATCAACGTCCGTTACAATTCCTATCGGAACGTGTTGCTGATGCACCAATGCACAGCCTAATAAAGCATCTGTCATCTTTTGGGCAACCTGTTGAATCGTTTCTTCACTGGTTACCAATAAAGGTTTTTTATTGTATTCTAACGATTGAAAAAACTGAATTTCGCTTTGCGATTCGTATGTTTTTACACCTTCATTTGCAAAACTCATACCCGTATTTTCAGTAGCGTCTGATGATGCAGAGGCAAAACTTTGCAGCAGAAAATCTAAAACTTTGGTATTATTGGCAACAAAAGGTTTAAAAACAGCAACTGGAATGGCATACAAAATCGAATCTTGGATTGCTTTAGCCGTTGTAGCATAATTATTTTTAGCAAAAAAAGGGCGTAATCCAAAG
>NZ_JBIPPD010000092.1:0-11936 GCF_044368625.1 Flavobacterium sp.
TCAACGGTTAATTGTTTATATTTTTTCATGAAAGACAAATTTAGGCTTTTGACCTTAAACACTTGGAGGAAAACTCCAAGTGTTTTTAATTTATCTGTTGCACTTATAACTTGAACTTACATTGAATTCATTGCCAAATTTGAAAACTTATCAAGGCTTTCAAAAATATTAGGCAGTTCTTCGTGGATTTGGACAAAAATTCAAATCCTATATTTATCGTTAAGCTGTACATGCTATTTGATGTATTTGTTCACAAAATAAAAAGACAATGGGAAATATAATAGCATCACAATGCAAACATTGTAACTATGAAAACTCTTTTAAATATGGAGGTAGTAGGATGGGTCATTTAACTAATCGTCCTATTCCTGCAATTAATATGGAATCAGGTAAGTTTGAATCTGTAAATTATATTGAACACGAAAAAAATCCTAAATATGTGTTTTATACATCTGCAAAATTAAAAGGCGATAATGAAAACAATGATACTATTAATAATTTTTCATTACAATTAAATACTGTCAATAATTTTTGTCCTAAATGTAATTCATTTTCTTTAAGCTTTAGAGTAACACACTATTGTGATTAAGCAATAAAATTAAGGGACATTAACTTCAAATGTTCCGCGCGAGCGTCCCGCTCGTGCCACCAAATATAAAACAACTTAATTAGGTACGAGCTTGACGCTCGCACCAGCATCCTAATAGTTGCAATTGTCCTGTTAAAATTAGTTAAGTTCTGGCTTCGAAAGATTGTGCGTTTCATTAATTGCTTTCAACAACAGTTTTATCCTTAAAATATTTGTGCCCACTTTTTTACCAAGACTTTGTTATATTTGAATCAGGAATAAGTTGGTTTTTACCAAACTTTATTTAAATAATAAGCACGCAACAAATCAGGTATTCAAAATCAGACATTAAACATGACAAGAAGTGAACAAATCGCTGGCAGTCATTGCAACATCACAATTAACAATATACACATGTACAACTTTTCCTATTTCAAAGAAAAAGACAAGCAGACCATTTTAGACTTCATCGAAGATAATCCATTTGCATTCATGACCGGGAGTTTTTTGTCCGGAAGTCAGGTGGCGACGCAAATACCGGTTTTACTGGAAGAACGAGAGGGCGAACTGTTTTTGCAAGGTCATTTTATGCGAAATACCGACCACCACAAAGCATTTGCAGAAAACCCTAACGCCTTGCTGGTTTTTACCGGCCCAAGTTGTTATGTAAGTGCTTCTTGGTACAGCAATCCGCACGCTGGATCGACTTGGAATTACATGAGTGTGCATGTCACAGGAAAAATACATTTTATGACCGATAAGGAATTAACATCATTTATGCGGAAGTTGACTTTCAAATTTGAGAAAGGGAATACAAATTCACCGACTGTTCTGGATAATTTACCAAGTCAGTATGTCGATCAAATGATGCCAGCCATTGTGGGATTTGAAATCAAAGCCGACCAATTAGAAAATGTATTCAAACTGAGTCAAAACCGAGACAAAGAAAGTTACGAAAATATCATTTCAAAACTGCAAGAAAAAGGCGGGAGTAGTGCTTTAGTAGCCAATGAACTCATCAAACGAAAAGCCGAACTTTTTCCTGACAGCACGAAATAATTTTTAAAGTTCCATTCATGGTTTCAAATTGGTTTAAAAAGCAAATAGCCTTCATAAATGAAATATCAAATTTTTATCCTGATTTTACTTCACAGCTTTACGAGCTCTTTCAGTCAAGAAAAGTACGTGTATCATTTCGAAAAAATGGAAGCGGTTGATACAATCTATAATAAAGACATAAAAGATGATGTGCTTAATGAGGCCGAAATGTTCGATAATAAATATTTCATCAGTTACTACGGTAAGGAGCGAATTCCCGCATTTTACATCAAGGAAAAAGATTTTTGTGTGACTTTAAATCTAGATTTCTCTGAACAAACCAACTACAAAATCATCGGTTTTTCTGAAAATAGACAGTTCATTTATATCAATGCCGAAGGCGATCATACGGCACGGCAAACGCAATTTGGATTCAAATATTTTTACATTGTCAATTTAGAAAATTATACTTTTTTGCAAATTCAATATTACTCGTCGATTGTTTTTTGGGAGCCTGATGAAAACGACCCAAATGGTTTTAATGTTACAAAAGAACATAAGGTAAACAGTTCGAAAATTGCATTTAACCAAAATGGATTTACGGTAATGAATGAAATTTTTGACATGAATAACGAAAATAAAATCGACTACGATGTCATACAAAGTGGCGAATACGAACTTGATGATTCCAAACTCAAAAAAACCAAATATTACGATGCGGATTTGATGAAATTTCTGCCCATTAAATATATTGGAGATATTGCAATCGGGATGACTTTGGAAGATATAATCTTAATTTATCCAAATATTAGTTTTATCGAAAAAGAAAATAATTACAAAACGTGTGCTGATAAGAGTAGTTTTGGTTTTGAAATTTGGGATGGAAATGAAGTTTTAGGTTTTGCTGCCAACAATATTCAGGATAACAAAATCAAAAGTTTGATCGTACGCTCGCCTAGATTTTACTTTGGTAAAATTAATACGAACACAACAGCAAGCGAAGTCCTGAAGTATTACCCAAAATCCAATATCCGCCTAGATTTACTAACCGACTGGGAACACATTTACATAAAAGAACTTCACGTCGAGCTTGTGTTTAAAACCAATGAAACCAACAGGATTGGATTATACAAAAATGATACTTTTAAAAAATTCAAAAATCCGAACGCGAAAGTTGATTGTATTCAAGTTTTTTAAATTTCCAACTCCCATCTTCTAACTCCCCTCCTTCGGAGGTCCCGAAACTTCGTTAGCGGGAAGCCAACAAAAGTTAAACTTCCCACAAATACTTTTTCATTCCCTTCAACTAGCTTAAATTTATTTAAAATCATCTCACAATTTCAATTGCTTCGCGTCTTTGCCCTCGAAGCCCTGGGATTGCGAGAAAAAAGAAAAAGTTAAAGAAACCCTATGACGGCACCCTTATTAGAATTTAACGACCGAGGCATTTATTGTTCGCAAGCCGATGTATACCTCGACCCGTGGAAACCAGTCAAAAATGCCCTAATTACCCACGGTCATGCCGATCACTCGCGATGGGGTCACGAACGCTACATTACCCATTCCAGCAACGTTCCCATCATCAAGCACCGACTTCGTGTCACCAATGTTATTGGCAAAGAATGGAACGAAACTTTTGTCATCAACAACGTTAAATTCTCCTTTCATCCCGCAGGTCACATTATCGGGTCGTCTCAAATTCGGGTCGAACACAAAGGCGAAGTTTGGGTTTTTACAGGCGATTATAAAACTGAAGACGACGGCATTTCCGTACCCTATGAAGTAGTAAAATGCCACACATTTATCACCGAATGTACGTTTGGGCTGCCCGTTTTTAAATGGCTGCCGCAAGCCCAAGTTATGGAGGACGTCAACAATTGGTGGGCCGAAAATCAAGCCGAAGGGAAGACTTCGGTTTTGTTTGGATATTCCCTCGGAAAAGCACAACGTTTACTCAAATTTCTCGACCCAAATATGGGCAAAATTTATACCCACGGCGCGATTGAAAACATGACCCAAGTGCTTCGACCGCAAGTTGATTTTCCAGCAACAACTTTAATTACCCGAGAAACTAAAAAGGAAGAATTATTAGGAAACATCGTTCTCGCGCCGCCAAGTGCCCACGGGAGTACATGGATTCGCAAGATGGCTCCTTATGTTACAGGTTCGGCAAGCGGCTGGATGGCTTTTCGGGGTGCCAGAAGACGCCGAGCGGTCGATAAAGGTTTTGTCTTAAGCGACCATTGCGACTGGCAAGGTTTGCTCGAAAGTATTTCTGCCACAGGTGCCGAAAGAGTTATTGCAACCCACGGCTACAGTGATTTGTTTTCGAAATATTTGCGCGAATTGGGATACGATGCCCGAACTGCCAAAACCCAATACGAAGGCGAATCGGGCGAAATGGACGGCAAAGGCGAGAAAGAAATGGAAAGTGAAGAAGCCGTATTAAATGAGCTGAACATAAATGTAGAGGAGAAATTATGAAACTTTTCGCCAACCTCATTCGCATCCTCGACAGTACCAATAAAACCAACTTAAAGGTAGAAGCCTTGACCGATTATTTTCGGCAAGCTCTGCCAAATGATAAAGTCTGGACTATTGCTTTATTGTCGCATCGACGGCCGCCAAGACCTGTAAATACTACACTTTTGCGTTTGTGGGCAAATGAATTGGCCAACATTCCGATGTGGCTTTTCGAAGAAAGTTACCACATTGTGGGGGATTTAGCCGAAACCATCGGACTCATTATTCCCACCACCGAAAATCATTCGGATAAGAGTTTGACCACCTTTTTGGAAGAAATTATCGCCCTCAAAACAAAATCCGAAGCCGACAAAAAAGCCTATTTGCACGAAAATTGGTTGGCACTGAATTACTATGAACGCTTTGTGTTTACCAAATTAATCACAGGAAGTTTCCGAATTGGCGTAAGCCAAAAGTTAATGACTCGAGCTTTGGCGAAAGCCGAAAACCTCGACGAAGATGTCTTGGCTTATAAATTAATGGGAAATTGGGACCCCAATAGGGTTAGTTTTCAAGAATTGATTTTAGACGAAAAAAGCAGTGATTTTATTTCCAAACCCTATCCTTTTTATTTGGCCTATCCGTTAGAAATGGAAATTGAAGCATTGGGAAACCCCGCCGACTGGAGTGCTGAACACAAATGGGACGGCATTCGGTCGCAAACCATCATCCGTGACGGACAAATTTTTGTGTGGAGTCGGGGAGAGGAGTTGGTAACCGACAAATATCCCGAATTTCAAGCTTTCGCAAAAGTAATTCCCAACGGAACCGTTTTAGATGCTGAAATTTTGCCTTTTCCAAATAACGAAATCGGAACGTTCAATGATTTGCAAACCCGAATCGGGCGAAAAACCGTTTCCGCAGCTTTGCTAAAAACGACACCCGTAATTCTAAAAGTGTACGATATTTTAGAATGGAAAAATGAAGACATTCGAACCAAACCGTATCAGGAACGACGTCAAATTTTAGAAGAATTATTTGCTGAAATAAAAAGTCCAGGTTTGCCTATTCGACTTTCAGAACGCGTTCAATTTTCAACTTGGGACGAATTAATTGAAGAACGAACCCGTTCACGAGAAATGAGAAGCGAAGGTTTGATGCTCAAAAAAAATGATTCTCCTTATTTGGTTGGTCGAAAAAAAGGCGACTGGTGGAAATGGAAAATAGCACCATTAACCATCGATGCTGTTTTGACCTATGCGATGCGAGGTCATGGTAGACGTTCCAATTTATTTACCGATTATACTTTTGCCTTATGGCAAAATCAAGAAGATGGCACTCGGGAATTGGTAACTTTTGCAAAAGCCTATTCTGGACTTACCGACGCCGAATTCAGGCAAGTAGATGATTTTATAAAAAAAAATACACTCGAACGTTTCGGTCCTGTGCGAAGTGTGACACCACAATTGGTTTTCGAAATTGGATTTGAAGGCATCGCGCTTTCCAAAAGACACAAAAGTGGTATTGCGACCCGATTTCCCAGAATTTTGCGTTGGCGACACGACAAAAAAATTGAAGATGCTAATTCAGTTGAGGATTTGAAGTGTATGATTATTGGCAATGATGAAATTGAAGAATAAATGAATCAAAAGGAATTAATTACTATCGGAAAATCATTTTTTAAGCGACAAGGTTGGACGGCATTTGCGTTTCAATTGGAAACGTGGAATGCTTTTTTGCAGGGTAAAAATGGCTTACTTCATGCGCCAACAGGAAGCGGAAAAACCTTCGCACTTTGGATTCCGATTGCCCTTCATTTGATTAGAAAAAATAAAAATTTTAAAGAAAAACTTCCTCCAGGAGTCAAAGCCATTTGGATCACACCATTACGGGCTTTATCTGTTGAAATTAAACAAGCCGCTGAAAAAATGGTGCTCGACTTGGACTTGCCGTTGACGGTTGGGATTAGAACGGGCGATACTTCTGCATCCGAACGCGTGAAACAAAAAACCAAAATGCCCGATTTGCTCGTTACCACGCCCGAAAGTTTGCAATTGCTTTTGGCAACCAAAGGTTACGATAAAATATTTAAAAATTGTGAAGCCATTGTCATTGACGAATGGCACGAATTATTAGGAACCAAAAGAGGCGTTCAAATGGAGTTGGCGCTTTCTCGTTTGAAAACTATTGTCCCGAAATTGCAACTTTGGGGCATTTCGGCTACCATCGGAAATTTGGCGAAAGCCCAAGAAGTTTTATTTGGCGTAAACCAAAATCCGGAAGAAACGGTTTTGGTAAGTGCTCAAATCCATAAAAAAATTAGAGTAGAATCGGTATTGCCAGAAAAAATGGAAACCTATCCGTACCGCGGTCACATGGGTTTGCATTTACTGGATCAAGTAGCCGAAATTATCAAGAGTAGCAAAACTACGTTAATTTTTACCAATGTTCGATCGGCTTGCGAATTGTGGTTTCAACGATTATTGGAAAAATACCCCGAATTTGCAGGAGAAATGGCGATGCACCGCGGCAGCATCAGCAGGGAAACCCGACATTGGGTTGAAAATGCCATTCGGAATGAAGAATTAAAAGTAGTGGTTTGTACGTCAAGTTTGGATTTGGGCGTCGATTTTGCACCTGTAGAATCGATTGTGCAAGTCGGCAGTCCGAAAGGGGTTGCCCGATTTTTACAACGTGCCGGACGAAGTGGTCACCAACCTGGAAAGGAAAGTCGCGTGTATTTTTTGGCCACTTATGCGATGGAATTAATTGAGGCTTCGGCGTTGCGAAAAGCGGTTGAAAATGGAATTGTAGAAGACCGGGTTCCGTTTTTGAATAGTTGGGATGTGTTGATTCAGTACTTAAATACGCTGGCGGTTTCGGACGGATTTTACCCCAACGAAATTTTTAAAGAAGTAAAATCCACATTTTGCTACCAAGAAATGACGCCCGAAGAATGGCAATGGATTATAAACTTTTTAGTGTATGGAAGTCAGAGTTTGCAAGCTTACGATGAGTTTAAAAAAGTAGAACTCGATCCCGATGGTTGCATGATTATTCGAAGCCGCCGAACCGCAATGCACCACCGAATGTCCATTGGAACCATCGTGAGTGACGCTTCGATGATGGTAAAATTTTTGAGTGGTGGCTATATTGGTTCGATCGAAGAATCGTTTGCTTCCCGTTTGCAACCGGGCGATACTTTTATTTTTGGCGGTAAAAAACTAACGCTTTTTAAAATCAAAAACATGCAGGTTTTGGTTCAAAAAGCAGCGGCCAATGCATCCTCAAAAGTGGTGAGTTGGTCGGGAGGTAGAATGTCGTTTTCTGCTCAAATGAGCGAACTACTGCGTCAAGAAATACATGTAGCAAATAAACCTGAACAATTATCAGTTGAGTTAGAAGCCTTGGAGCCCATTTTCAAACGGCAGCGAAAAGAGTCCATCATTCCTAATGCGAACGAATTTCTCATCGAAACTTTTAAAACAAGAGAAGGTTATCATGCTATTTTTTATCCCTTTGAAGGTCGGTTTGTGCATGAAGCTTTGGCGAGTGTTTTGGCCTATCGGATGAGTTTATTGTTGCCCATCAGTTTTTCTTTGGCGTACAATGATTACGGTTTCGAGCTCTTATCGGATCAAGAATTTTCTATTCAAGATTTATTGGATAACAATTTATTGTCGACTGCTCATTTGCATTCCGATCTGCAGGCAAGTTTGAATGCTACCGAAATGGCACGGCGAAAATTTAGGGATATTGCCATTATTGCGGGACTTATTTTTACGGGAATGCCAGGAAAAGCAGTGAAGGCCAAACATTTGCAAAGTGGTACTCAATTATTGTTTGAAGTTTTTAAAGAGTATGAACCTAATAATTTACTTTTGCAACAAGCGTATCGAGAAACTTTTGAACACCAGTTGGAGGAAGGCCGACTTTTACTGGCTTTGGAACGAATTGCATTACAAGAAATTGTCGTGAAGCAATGTTCAAAACCCACCCCGTTTAGTTTTCCGATAATTACAGACCGCTTGCGCGAAAAATTATCAAGTGAATCATTGGCGGAACGAATCAAAAAAATGACCGCTTCTTACCTGAAATAGATGACTTTTGAAACCAAGATTTACAACCAAAATTTTACGCTTCATTGCAGTGGAGCAATCTTTTGGAACGATAAAAATACTTTACTCATTGCTGATGTACATTTGGGAAAAGTAACGCATTTTAGAAAAAATGGTTTTGCCATTCCCAACGAAGCCCTGCACCGCAATTTTGATAAATTGATGGAAGTGGTGGGGTATTTTAAAGCCACTAAGATACTTTTTCTAGGGGATTTATTTCACAGTACTAAAAATAGTGAGTGGGATTTATTTGTAAAATGGTCCCGAAATTGTGGTTGTGAATTAGTGCTTATCGCTGGAAATCACGACATTATAAAACCTTACAATTACCAAGAACTTGGGGTAAAAGTCGTAGATGAATTAATAATCGACAATTTTATGTTGACCCATCATCCCACGGAATCCGCTGATTATTTCAATTTTTCTGGACACATTCACCCTGGAATTACATTGAAAGGCTTGGGAAGAAGTAGGATGAAATTGCCGTGTTTTTTTCAAAGAAAAAAACAAATTATTTTACCTGCTTTTGGGGCGTTTACGGGATTGGGAATCATACAACCTCAGGAAGGCGACGTGATTTATGCAATTGCGGGATTGGAAATAGTTTTAGTTCAAAAATCCTAAATTTAAATTCAGTTTTAATTCAATGCAAATGGGGCGCTTAATTTAAAACTCGGTACAATTACTCTAAAATTTCGAGTAGAAGTAAAATTTACCATATTAAAATAGCCTTTCATTGCACCAAATGGAGACGCTAAAAGGCAGCCTGATTTGTAGGTGTATGTTTCGCCAGGACGCAGAACAGGTTTTTTTCCCACGACACCTTCACCTATAACCGTTTCTCGATCATTGAGTGCGTCAAAAATTTCCCAAAATCTAGAAATTAACTGTACAGAGTCTTTGCTGTGGTTTTCGATAGTTATTTCGTAACTAAAGGCAAAATTGACCTTATAGTTCTTGAAATACGTGCCTTCAAAACTAGTCAAAACCGAAATTTTTATACCTCTTGTTATTTGTGTAACCATTTCTGAATTTCTTTAGCAGCCACCGTTTCTTTTAATTCGGTATAAAATTACTTAAAATAAAAGGTGTAACCAAATTAAAAATCAATTAGTAACGAACTCTGATGTGGTAAAGCCTCTACCAATTACTCGGTCGTACCGCTGACCATTTTCTCGGTAATAAACCAAAGCCAAATAATCGTTTAACGTTTGATGAAAATTTCCGTCGATAGCATTCTCATAATCCACATTTCCTTTTTTATCAGCAATTTGATACTCGAAGTTCACGAAACCTTGCTTAATCATTAGCGCTTTTTCATATAGTCCCTTTTCTTTGTTGTATTCCATCTTGTTTTCTTCGGATCGGGCATAACCGTTAAACATTCCTACGATGTAAATATCGTTTTTTCCAAAATAAGCCGGAGCGCTTAGACTGAAAAATACCCAAGCATAATCGGCCTCAATATTAAAATTTTCGCCGTTGATGTTTCGGACTAAAAAGTTTCCATTAATGTCGGGGAAGAACGTATAAATGTTACTTCTCCTTGCAATATTGGTGTGCAAAATTGAATTATAAGTTTCATTCGACCGCACGAGAGCCACGGTATTATTGGCCGCACGAATGTCTTTATTGTAAAAATTTAAAAATTCATTACCGCCCCAAAACTGTGTTTCGGTATCGTACCGATAAATCAGATCGTTGCCGATAGTAAACATCGGTTTCACATTTTTTATTGCAGTATTGAAATTGCCATTTTGCATCAACATAATCTTGACATTGAGCAACGGATTTTGAAATTGAATCGCATCTGATTTTATCGAAAATTCCAAATTTTGTTTGGTATCAAGATTTTGACTTGTTCGGGCTCTTCGCACTTGCATCGGTACCGAAACAAGATTTTCGTACAAAATAAATTTTCGGGAAAAAACGACCTCTTTACTGTTGTTTAATATAGTCAACATGTAATTTCCAGATACTTTAAATCGGGTAAAATTGTTTGGAAAAGTCAACGTATAATGGGTATACAATTGCAGTGTGTTGAAAGAATTTTCAACTCTTTGAATACGTTGATCGTCAAATCCGTCGATGTATTCTGCTTTTGAGAGTTGGGATTCTTTCCAATCATAATCGCAATGCGTCAAGACATAAAAATAGTTGGCTTCGTCGCCATACAAATCATCAAACTGAAACTGAAAACCTTCGTTTACATTGAAAACCGGCACTACATTTTCGCCGTTTTGAACAAAAGTTACCGTTTTAATATTGTAGGGCGGGATAACTTCTGTCACTTGAGCTTGAAGAAATAGTGGAATCAAAAATATTCCGAGTAGAATTGAGAGTGCTTTTTTTGACGTAATCATAAAATTTATTTTTCGACCTCGTAAATATACGATTTTCTGTTAATAGGTTGTCTTTTAAATGATAGGGTTTTTGATGCTAAATTTAAATAAAGCATGTATTTATGCATCATTTTATGATATTTGATGGTTTAATTGTTAATTAAAATACAATAAAATCAACCTTCTTAAGTTATTTATTAAATTTAAGCAACCATAAAATATTTAATTTGAAACAATTTACGAAAACACTTTTCTTTCTGTTAGCCTTACCGGTTTCGATGGTAGCACAGGAATTAAAAGGAGACGCACTTATTCCATTTGACTCCAGCGTGAGAACAGGGAAATTAGAAAATGGCCTTACCTACTACATTAAAAAGAACGGAAAACCCGAAAACAAAGTTGATTTACGGCTGGTTATTAATGCAGGATCAATCTTGGAGAACGACGATCAGCAAGGATTGGCCCACTTTATGGAACACATGTGTTTCAATGGAACCAAGCGTTTTCCGAAGAACAAATTGGTGGATTATTTGCAAAGTATCGGGGTTAAATTTGGTCAACATTTGAATGCTTACACCAGTTTTGATGAGACCGTGTATTTTCTTCCCATCCCATCAGACGATCCTGAAAAGTTAGAAAAAGGTTTTCAAATTATTGAAGATTGGGCTTTTAATGCTGTTTTAACGCCCGAAGAAATCGACAAAGAACGCGGTGTAGTTTTAGAAGAATATCGGATCGGTTTGGGAGCCGATAAGCGAATGTTAGGACGCTATATGCCCAAAATGATGTACAACTCGCATTACGCGAACCGACTACCGATTGGTAAAAAAGAAATTTTAGAAAATTTTACACACGATAAATTAGTTAGTTTTTACAAAGATTGGTACCGTCCCAACTTGATGAGTGTTATTGTGGTGGGAGATATTGATGTGGATGCAATGGAGAAAAAGGTGAAAGACCATTTTTCTTCTTATCAAAATCCTAAAAATGAACGTCCTCGAAAAGTGTATGAATTGCCAAATCATAAAGAAACTTTTATAGCGGTCGAAAGTGATAAAGAAGCCTCTTCTGCCCAAGTACAGTTGATGTATAAAGATTACGATGCGCCAAAACCAATGGTAACGATTACTGATTATAAAAAGGAAATTACTGAAGGTTTGTTTTCAACAATGTTGAACAATCGTTTGGACGAATTGACCAATTCACCAACCCCTCCATTTACTTTTGGATATTCGTATCATTGAGGAACTTTTGCTCGAACTAAAGAAGCCTACCAATCTTTTGCAATGACTGCCGAAGACAAACAATTGGACGGGTTGAAAGTTTTGGTGATGGAAAATGAAAGGGTGAAAAAATATGGTTTCACAGAAGGCGAACTTGTTCGCGCCAAATCTGATTTTGTGGCCG
>NZ_JBIPPD010000336.1:0-3264 GCF_044368625.1 Flavobacterium sp.
CTGTTGCCCAGCGGATTGACTCCCCGCTGATGGCTGGTGTTTGCCGCTGCCCTCATGGCGCGGCTTTTTTCTGCTCGCGTCGCAGCTCTTCGGCTCGGCGCTCCAAGTCTGCGGCCATCAGTGCAAACAAGCGCGTCAAGAACGCCTTGAGTGCGGCTGCTGCTTTTTCGCTTGAGGTGCTGTCCATGAATCAACTATCGCAAGGCCCTAACCGGGGATTCAAGCGGGGACAGGGTGAATTTTCACTATGAGCCATCAACTTGAACTACGCCTGATGGGCCGGCTGGACGCCCCTAGCGTCGTGCCTGACTCCCACATCAAGGCGTGCCAGTCATACCGCGATGCTGTGCGTCTGTGCTGGGCTCTGCGCCGCGTGAAGGCCATGACGACGCTGACGCTGGCCGAGGCTGCTGGATTCCCTGCTAACCACCGCAGCGACTACCTCAGCGACAACGAAGAGCGGCGTGAACTGCCCGCCAAGTACATCAAGGCTTTTGAGGCCGTGGCTGGAAACACCGCCATCAGCCAATGGATCGCGATGGGCGCAAAGCTCACCGTGCTTGAAGAACTGCAAGCGAGGGCCGCATGACCTACGCCGAAGCGCAACGCGCCTACAGCGTCCAGAAGGCCGCTTGGCTGGCCCGCAACCCCAACGCGACACCCGAGCAGATCGAGGCTGAGTGCCGCCGTATCGCAGAGAGGCTTGGCGTTTGAACTACTACCCGTTTCACGTTGGCGATTACGTGAGCGCAACCCGGCACCTTAGCTGGGAAGAGGACGCCGCGTTCCGCCGACTGCTCGACACCTACTACACGACGGAGAAGCCGATCCCGGCTGATCTGAAGCAGGCGTGCCGCCTTGTCGTCGCACAGACGGAGAGCCAGCGCGAGGCCGTTGCAACAGTGCTTGAAGAGTTCTTTGAACTGACACCGAATGGATGGATCAATCGCCGCGCAGATGCCGAGATTGATGCCATGCGCATCAAGCAGCAGAAGCAGCGTGACAAGGCCAACAAGCGTTGGGGCAATACCGCTGGCGAGGACGCGGCAATGCCACGGCATGACGAACCAGATGCCGCGGCATCAAAAAGCGATGCCGATGCAATGCCACCAACACCAACACCAACACCAACACCAAAGAGAGAGTCGCCACAGCGCCGCGCTTCGCGGCTGCCTGCCGACTGGACTCCGTCAGAAGCCCTCGCGGATTGGGCAAGGGATGAGCGTCCAGACCTGGACCCCATCAAGACCGCCGAGAGGTTCAGGGACTTCTGGACGGCCAAGCCCGGCAAGGACGCGACGAAGCTCGACTGGGACGCAACTTTCCGCAACTGGGTCCGGGCCGAGAAGGCGCAGCCGCCGCAAAAGCGGGCCGGTGGCGGGGATGACGTTTTCGCGGGGGCCAAGTGATGCGCGGCCATCAAGCCCTGATCGCAATGCGGCTTCGCGGCGTGTGCCCGTCTGCTGCATTCCTGACGGTCGGCACGGACCCGGACAAGCTCTGGCAGGACTGGCCCACAGCGAATCCCTGGAGCGTGATTGCCCAGATCGAGATTCCCGAGCGTGACGCGCTGACCAGCCTGGACTTCCGCTTCCTCGTCGGCCTGCCTGTGCATGTCCACGGCAAGGACGCTGACCGCACGCTGAAGGTGGCGCAGATGAGCTTGGATGCTGGCGCTAAGGCCGTCTGCGTGGTGACAACTGGCGACTTCAAGGGCGCCTACATCGGAGAAGGGGAGACGCAATGGCGGGACTTTTGAGCGCCGATGAAATCGACTTCGGCGCGTACATGCGCAGCACGGAATGCAAGGCCAAGGTACGCAGTGCTGCCGAGTTCGCGGACGACCTGATTGCCGAACTGGCGCCGCAGACCGACGCTAACCGCTCGCCGTCGATGTTCTCGACGAAGCTGCGCAACAGCATCGAATTCCGTCCTGGCGAGGTGACGGTATGGGCTGGGTACAACGGCCACCGCAAGTCTCTGCTGACGGGTCAAGTCGCTGCCGAGTTGTGCAAGCAACGCGTGAAGGTGCTGATTGCTTCGATGGAGATGGAGCCACGCCGAACCCTGGCTCGGATGGCGCGGCAGTTCTTCGGAACTTCGGACATTGGCCCGACCACTGCGCAGCGCTTTGCCGCGTGGACGGATGGCCGCCTGTGGCTCTTCGATCACGTTGGCCGAGTCCAGCCCGATCAGGTCTTGGCGGTGCTTTCGTACTTCGCCAACGAGCTTGGCGGGCAGCAGGTTTTCATCGACTCAATGATGATGGTCTGCGCGTCCGAAGAGAGCCTGGACGAGCAAAAGCAGTTCATGACTGACTTGGTTCGCAGCGCCCAAGAAACCGGGCTGCATCTGCATCTTGTCGCTCACTGCCGCAAGCCTCAAGACGAATCCAAGCCGCCGACGAAGTACGACCTTCGCGGGTCTGCCGCTCTGTCTGACCAGGCGCAGAACGTCATCACCGTCTGGGCCAACAAGCCCAAGCGTGCGGCTCTGGACAAAGACCCCAACGACTTCGACGCACAGAAGCAGCCTGACGCGGCTGTGACCATCGAAAAGCAGCGCAACGGCATCTTCGAAGGCCGCTTGGCGATGTGGTTTCACGAAACCAGTCTGAGATTTACCGACGACCGACTTACGCCAGTTGAGGCGTGGACTTTGAACTAGGAGCAAAAGTGGCAAACGACCTAAACCAATATCAATGCATTGGCCGACTCGGCAAAGAGCCCGAGGTGCGCTACATGGCAAACGGCAAAGCTGTCGCATCGTTTTCTGTGGCTGTCGGCTCAAGCTGGAAAGACGCCAGCGGCGAGAAGCGAGAAGAAACCGAGTGGGTGAACGTCACCGCATTCGACAAGCTGGGCGAAATCTGCGGCGAGTACCTGAAGAAAGGCTCGCAGGTCTACATCAGCGGCCGCCTCAAAACCGACAAGTACGAGAAGGACGGCCAGACCCGCTACAGCACGAAGGTGATTGCCGATCGCATGCAGATGCTTGGCGGCAAGACGGAAGGCGGGCAAGAGTCCGCAGCCCCGGCCCCGCGTCGATCAAACGCCCCAGGCTCAGCAGCCAGCTATGGCAGCGCAGGTGGCGAGCCGAAGACCGGCTTCGATGACATGGACGACGACATTCCATTCTGAGGGGCAGGACATGAAGCCATTTATCGCAGCACAAATCCTGGCCTACCTCCGCGCCAATCCGAACGGCACCTATGACGACATATCTGCCAAGTGCCGCCAGAACTTCGACAGCGTGGCGAAGGCT
>NZ_JBIPPD010000093.1:0-11920 GCF_044368625.1 Flavobacterium sp.
ACCAATGGCTCCGCTGTACAAACCTCTTTTGGTTTCTTCCAATTCTTCTATTACATTCATTGCCGAAATTTTTGGCGCACCCGTCATGCTTCCCATTGGGAATGTAGTTTTGATAACATCAACCGCTGAACATTCAGGTTTTAGGTGGGAAGTTACCGTAGAAATCATTTGGTGGACTTGCAAAAACGAATAAATTTGGCACATTTCTTCTACTTCAACAGAAGCTTTTTGAGCTGTCTTTGACAAATCATTCCGAACCAAATCCACGATCATGATATTTTCAGAACGCTCTTTGGGATCGTTTGCCAAATTGATTTTGCTTTGTTCGTCTTCTTTCTGGTCGGCAAAACGTTTTGCAGTACCTTTGATGGGTTGCGAAATACATTTTTCGCCCAATTTTTTTAGATATCTTTCTGGTGAAGCTGAAATGGCGAAATGTTTGTTGTTTTTAAAAAAGCACGAAAATGGCGCTTGCGAAATTTGGTTTAGCGAGGCAAATACCGCCTGCGGTTTTATATTTGCATTTTCGGCAAAAAATTCCATACAAAAATTGGCTTCGTAAATCGTTCCATTCTGAATGTATTCGAGCATTTTGTTTACTTTTTCTACATAATCATTTTTGGAAATTTGTTGTTCAATGTGTATGCCGTCCTGAACTATTTCTTCTTTAAATGTCAGATGAATAATTTCTTGATAATCGGATTCTATTTCGTCTGCACATAAATTTAAATACAGAAATTCAATTTGGTTTTCTTGAACAAATATGAGTTTTTTGGGTTGAAAAAAAAATAAATCAGGAAATTCTACACCATCCTTGTTGTGGGAATGCAATATTTCGGTATCATTTTTTAAATCGTACGAAAGATACCCAAAAAGCCAGTCTTTCGTTGTTTTTTGGTAAATATCAAGATCCTCAAACGCATTTAAATGATCGGTTTGAATGGAGGTAAAAGCATCAACGGCCAAAACGCAGTCGTACGTGGAGTAGTTGGAACAGTTGGCGTTAGAATCCAAAAAAATAATCTCTCGAAACTGTTGACCCCATTGAAGTAATTGTTTTTTTAGGTTCTGCGAATTTTCAATGGTTTGGATAAATTTTGTTCTCAATTACAATTGTATTTTAAATTTCAAATTTACATCAAAACAAGAACAAAAAAAAACTCCTCAATAATTTGAGGAGTTTTAATCGAAAATTGTTTGAAATTATTGTTTCAAAAACTTTTTAGTAACCGTTTGTTCTCCTGCGGTAATATTGATTAAATACATTCCAGCAGTTAAATCGTTTACATCAATTTGTGCATCAGATACATTGTTGAATGTTTTTGAAATCATTTGACGACCGTTTAAATCAACAACTTGAATTGCAGTAATCGTTTCAGAACCAGCTACTTTTAAATTTAGTACATCGCGAGTAGGATTTGGATACACAGAAATAGCGTTATCTGCAATTGTCACAAACTCGTTTGTATTTAACAAATTACTCGTTTCAACGGCTCTTACCACGTAATTGTCAAATACAATTGTGGACGTCACAGTATTTGCAGGAACAGGAGGATTTGCTGTCGCATTAGCACTCACAACTACTTGCTGGATATTTACTTGAATTGGTGTTATTCCAGGAACCCAATTTGCAGCAGGCATAGCAGAAGGAGGTGTAGTTGAATTTGTTCGCCAAGTAGCTTCCCCAGTTGTAACATTGTATGAACAACCAATTGTGTACCAAGTATTTGCCTCTAATACTACAGGTGTTGCACCTAAGTTAATCAAGAACGTTCCATAAGTACTGCCATTTAAAATGTAAGCAACTCCTTGAAGTACTCTAGTATTAGTGGTATAAACGAAACCAGACACCGTTCTTGTCGTTGGAGTAGTACCTACCAATTCAGAGCCTAGAATTCTCATTCCTACTTGTGTTCTGCTATCTGTAATTGGTCCTGTAAAAAAATCATATTCTAATTCGATAATATTATTTGTAGCGGTTCTTCCTGTCCAAGCTACATCTAGTCCAGGTTTTGCCATTATACGCGAGCCTTTGTCACCATTAGGGCTTACTAGTTGCAATCCATTAGTACTATTTCTTCCGGCGGCAATAATTTGAAAATTACTAGCAGCTGCATTTGTAGAAGTTGTTGGTGCTGTACCATTTGATGAAGCAGTTAAAAAACCACCTTGACCAGCAGTAGCACCCGTAATATCCGTACCAATATTTCCAATGGTTAAACCATTAAAATTTTCGCTTTGTAGTGTTTGCGAAAAAGCAAATGTTGAAGCTGTTAAAGCTAGCGTAAGTAAAATTCTTTTCATAAAATTGGGTTTTTAAAGTTTGTACCAAAATTAGACAAAATTTCAAACAAAAAAACAAAGTTGATGTTAAATTTTGTTAAGTTTAACACTCAGAAGGTTTTATTTTAAAATGTGCGTACTCAGTATTTTATAAACTTGATTGATGTTATCACCTCCTTTTCCGAACTGTTTTTTAATGGGCAAGTCCTCATTGGTTAACCAAATCTTTAATTCAGCATCTAAATCCATGATTCCGGCACTCTCTTTTGAAAACTTTTTGATGCTGGAATACGGAATAGATAAATAATCTACTTTTGTTCCGACTAGTTGTTTTTCTGCCAAAATGAGGCGTTTGTTGGTAAACACAAACATGTCGCGAATAACCTTAAAAGCGCCTTCGATTTGTTCGCCGTCGATCAGTAGCGGTAAAAATTCTTTTTCAACTTCTTGCTGATTTGCTTCTGAAGCGTTTCCTAAAATTGCATTAAATAATCCCATTTTTTCTTTTTTTAGTTAATTTTATCTGTCAAATTTAAATATATTATCCTCTTTATACTTGTCCAAATACATGTCTTTAATCATTTCGGCAGCGATGACGCTAAAAGTGATTCCGTTTCCGCCATAACCAAGAGCAAAATACATATTTGGATGTTTTTTATGTTCGCCAATAAAGGGCAATCCGTCTTTAGTGCCACCAAAAGTCCCGCACCAATAAAAATCAATTTCAATTTTGCTTTCCGGGAAAAGTTTTTTAAAGCGCTTAAGAATGTCTTTGTTTTTTTTCTCCATCAAAGCATCTCGTTTTTTTGGATCTTGAAACGGCTCATCAAAACCTCCCACCATAATCCGATTGTCTGCAGTAGTACGAATGTAAAGATAGGGTCGGGCAGTTTCCCAGATCAGGCATTTTTCTTTCCATAAATCTACCGACTTCATAGGCTGGCTGACAATTACATAAGTAGATGAGAGTTGCATCACTTTTTCGTCCAGCAAATGCTCAGATTCAAAACCAGGTGCGGCAGCTATTTTGTTGGCTTTGATGGAAAAATCTTTATTTGTTGTAGCAGTAATACTATTTTTTTCCGACTGAATTTTTACAACATCAGTATGACTGAACACTTTTAATCCTGAATTTTTTCGATGGTAATTAAGGATCGCTTGACACAGTTTATAAGTATCTACTTGAGCAGATTGGTTGTTGTACAAGGCAGCCTTTCGCTTGATGTTGTATTTTGAAAGCAGCTCTTTGTCACTCAAGTATTTTACAGGCAAACCGTGTTTTTTTCTTACCTCAAATTCTTTTTCCAAATCCTTTTTGCCTTTAGCATCCGAGGCCAAATAAAGCGATGGCACACGTTTGAAATCAGCATCAATCTTAAGTTTCTGAACTATTTTTTCTAAAGTTATGATCGATTCCAAACACATTTCATAAGCTTTTACAGCATTTTTTTCGCCCACTTTTTCAATTAAATCAAAAAGATATTCGTCAATTTCATACTGCAATTGGGCGGTACTTGCCGTTGTACTTCCTGTAGATTCCATTCGTTTGTCTACAATAATGCATTTTATATTGTTTTCACACAAAAAATGCGCAACCAAGGCACCTGTAATTCCTGAACCTATTATTAGTACATCGGTTTCGGCATTTTTTTCTAATCTTTCGTAATTTGTAGACAATCCATTCTTGATCAACCAAAAAGGCAAACCTGATTTTAAATCCATAGTTTTTTACTTTAAAAGTACATCAATAAAACTTTTTTAAATTTATTTTATCTAAAAATTAAGAAATAAGTGTGCGACCTATATGATGAATTAAAAAAATCACTAATTTTAAATTAATTTAATTTATCCGCCATGTTAGTAAAAGTGTACGGAAGTGCTGTTTTTGGAGTGGAAGCGACCACAATAACTATTGAAGTTAATATCGATAAGGGAATAGGTTATCACCTTGTGGGTTTACCCGACAATGCGATTAAGGAAAGCAGTTACCGGATTGCAGCTGCTTTAAAAAACAACGGCTACGAGCTTCCGGGTAAAAAAATCATCATTAATTTGGCTCCAGCCGATTTACGAAAAGAAGGTTCGGCTTATGATTTGCCATTGGCAATGGGCATTTTAGTAGCTTCCGGTCAAATAAAAACCGATGAAATTGATCGTTATATCATTATGGGTGAACTTTCTTTGGACGGCGGATTGCAACCCATAAAAGGAGCGTTACCTATTGCTATTAAAGCGAAAGAAGAAGGTTACAAAGGATTTTTTCTGCCTATTCAAAATGCCAAAGAAGCGGCCATTGTTTCTGATTTGGAGGTGTACGGCATTGAAAATATCAAAGAAATCATTGAATTTTTTACTGGAAAACGAACGCTTGAACCCACCATTTTCGATACCAGAAAGGAGTTTTATAAAACATTGGATTTCCCAGAATTTGATTTCAGCGACGTAAAAGGGCAGGAGTCTATTAAACGATGTATGGAAATTGCCGCTGCTGGAGGTCACAACATTATCTTGATTGGACCGCCGGGTGCTGGAAAAACGATGCTTGCCAAAAGATTACCGAGTATTTTACCCCCTATGACGTTGAAAGAAGCGCTGGAAACCACCAAAATTCATAGTGTGGCGGGAAAATTGAAGGAAGTGGGTTTGATGAACCAACGGCCATTTCGGAGTCCGCATCACACGATTTCCAATGTGGCTCTCGTTGGAGGTGGGAGTTATCCACAACCAGGCGAAATTTCGATGGCTCACAACGGTGTTTTATTTTTGGACGAACTACCCGAATTCAAGCGGGATGTTTTGGAAGTGATGCGACAACCTTTAGAAGACCGAGAAGTAACGATTTCGAGAGCAAAATTTACCATAACTTATCCGTCGTCGTTTATGTTGGTGGCAAGTATGAATCCAAGTCCAAGTGGATTTTTTAATGATCCAAGCGCTCCGACAACGTCATCGCCGTATGAAATGCAGCGGTATTTGAGTAAAATTTCCGGGCCACTTTTAGACCGAATTGATATTCACATTGAGGTAACTCCGGTACCTTTCGAAAAACTTTCGGATACGCAAAAAGCAGAGTCGAGCGTCACCATTCGGGAACGTGTTACTAAAGCAAGAGAGTTGCAGTCGGTTCGTTTTGAACCTTTTGAAAAAATCAATTACAATGCCCAAATGGGAACCAAGCAAATTCGGGAGTTTTGTGCTTTAAACGAAACCTCCCTTCAATTGTTGAAAACCGCAATGGAACGGCTGAATTTATCCGCTCGGGCTTACGACCGGATTTTGAAAGTTTCGAGAACGATCGCCGATTTAGGAAATTCACCTACAATTGAATCGCAACATATTGCCGAAGCTATTCAGTACAGAAGTTTGGATCGAGATGGTTGGTTGGGGTAAGATTTAAACCATATTGCTAATACATTATTAAATTTTATGAAAAAATAGTTACATAATAATTAATTGGATTATTTGTAAATATCTATCTTTGGCTAGATTAAGTTGGAAAATTTTATTAGGGTTTAAAATTAACAGCTAAGACATATTCTATCCTAAGTTATTCAATAATTAGAAAATAAACAATAAGATGAAAAAAATTAATATAGTATATGTCTTTTTTTTAATAGTTCAATTTGGTTTTGTACAAGCTCAAGTTCAACCAAATACTAATCAAACACCATCTAATAAACGTGAACTTCCAGAAAAAGAATTTGAGGAGGTAAAACTAATGTATCTAGAAATGCTGGATTCTCCGAATAAGGTAAAATTTGATAGCATTTCAAGTTTATTAATAAAAAATTGTAGGGGTTTAAATCCTCCTAGTTTTGGGAATCCTAATTTATTTATTCCATGGTTAAAAGAAAATATTGATCAAACTGATTTTACTTCAATAGATCAAGTTAAATTATTATTTGAAGAAATGTCGGCCGCAGGTGTCGCTTGGATAGAAGAATATCGTCCGTTATATGCGTTAATGGCTAAAGCAAGCCGCGAACAACTTGGTGAAATAATGAAGCCTGAATTAATTAGAACTGAAGCCTATTATTCCTCTGAAAAATGATAAAACCCAGCTGAGAGGCTGGGTTTTTCTTTTTTAAAATAAATAGAACATATTAGTTACGATTTACAATCTTCGTGTAAACGTTTTTCGACGCTTATTTATTTTGGGGTCAAAATGTTTCCAAATCGCATGAATGGCTGTATTTTCTACAAGTTCGGGCGTTCGGATGCAATTGATAATCCCTTTTTGAGTAAACGTATCGTAATATTGTTTGAAAATAATAGCGGTTACTCCCTTATTTTGGAATTCAGGATTAATTCCAATTAAATAAAACAAAACTGTCTTGCTTTGCTTTTTTGCTTTCAACATGTGGTAAAACCCAAACGGAAATAATTTTCCCTTCGACTTTTGCAGTGCTTCCGAAAAATCAGGCATCACAATCCCGAAAGCAATCAGTTTATTGTTTTCGTCAAAAACAAATTTGATGTATTCCGGGTTAATCAAGCTGATGTATTTCTTTTTAAAAAACGCTTTTTGCTTTTCCGTAATCGCCACAAATGATTCTAAACTGGCGTAAGAATCATTAAATAAATCAAACATTTCGTCCACATACGGCATGACCTCGCTTATTTTGGTAAAATCAGCTTGCCGTAGTTTGTATCTTTTTTTAATTAAATCTTGTGCTTTCTCAAAAAAAACGGGATTTACGTTGGCAAACGGAAAAATACTTTCAACGTATTCTTTTTCAGGTGTATATCCTATCTGTTCTAGATGGTTGATGTAATAGGGAAAGTTGTACCACGTTATCATATTTCCCATTTGGTCAAAACCATCCGTTAAAACACCGACTTTATCAAGATTCGAAAATCCCATCGGACCTTCGACGTATTCTAAATTGTTTTTAGTGCCAAATTCGTATACTTTTTCGAGCAAGGCTTTAGTGACGGCAACGTTATCCACAACATCCCACCAACCAAAACGGACTTTCTTTTTTCCTTGGTTGTTTACCTCATCCCAATTGATAATTGCTGCAATGCGACCCACTATTTTGTCATTTTCGTAAGCCAAGTAAAAATGGGCATCGGCTGTTTCGAACAGCGGATTTTGCTTTTTATCAAATGAGTTTACTTCGTCATTAATCAATGGCGGCACCCAGTTGGGTTCGTTTTTATATAATTCAAACGGAAATTTTACAAATGCAGTAATTTCGGCTTTCGTCTTGGCTTCTTTAATTGTAATCATTATGGTTTTTCAACTTCTATGGTTTCTACTTCGTCTTTTCTTTTTTTCTTGTCTTTTTTATCCTTTTTATCCTTGTCTTTGCCGTCTTCTTTTCCGCTTCTAATCAAGATTGGTTTGTAGTTTTTGTCAAATCGCCAAGAAATACCAATTGCACCGCCAAAAAAGGAAGGATCGTCTTTGAAATTTCCACCGATAGAAGCATCAATTTGAATATTTTCTTTCAGCAAGTAAGCTGCTCCTGTTCTTAAAATATAATCCGAGTTTAAATCACTCATAAATCCTTGTGTTTCTAAAAACCCGGACCATTTTTCGTTAAATCCTTTGGTAAAAGTCACTACATATCCATAATTAGCTGATTCCGAAGTTATTCGGTCAGCAATAATATTCATTACCAATACATAACCACCACTAAATTGATTTTGTGTAATGACCATTAATTTAGGCGAAATTACCGATTCATTTTCGGGAAAATAAACGCTACTAAAATTTAAATTCGCTCCAGCATAAACAGCTACTGCGGGAATAAATTGTCTCCATTTGAACTTATGATTGGCTTTCCAACTGAGAATATTGATTTTTTCCTCATAATTTTTGAACGGGTCGTAAATCAAATATTTTGCACCCACAATCAGTTCCTTAAAATCCCGTTGGTTTTGCATGGGTAGCCCCGAAGTTCGTTGATCCCACAAGTATTTCATTTCGATATTAAATTCCAACTGTTCGAAAAAAGCACCGTAACGAAGTGCCAAATCGACGCCAAAATTATTGGCTTTTGCCGTAGTAACTGCATTTTCTTCTTTGTTAAAAAACACACCCGATTCGGCTTGAAAAACAGTTTGACCTACTGAAAATGCGGATTGCGATTCGCCTGGACGATTAGAATTAATTACATCTGTATATTGAGCATTTGCCGCAAAAGCAGCAAAAAGTGTCGCCAAGAACGTGAGTTTAAAGTGTAGGTTCATGTAAAAAGTTTTTCTAAAATGAGTAATCCCAAAAGTACTATAATTTATTATTAATTTAAGAACGATAATTTATTTTTAAAATTCAAAATGGCTAAATTTGAAAAATTTTATTTTTAGAAATGGAGACAGCTTCTTTTACGGGTTTACTTAAAGTAATTTTATATTTTATCGTTGGATATTATATTGTAAAATTTCTCGCACGTTTATTGTTCCCAATTGTAGTTCGAAAAGTGGTTTCAAAAGCCGAACAATCGTTTAAACAACAATACCAATCGCAGTACAACAACGACTATACAACGCAACAAAATCGATCCAGTAAAGACGAAATAGTTTCGGATACCGCAAAATTTACCAATCCTAAATCTACCAAAAAAGTCGGAGAGTATGTGGATTATGAAGAAATTGAGTAAGTTTGCAGGATACTTTTAGAGTTCATCGCTTTTTTGACACTAAAAGCATTCACAATCTTAATTTTAAGCAGTATCCATGAAATTTGTACATAAGTTTTATCCCCATCTTTTAGCCTTTTTTGGATTTGTAATCATTTCACTTTTTTATTTTTATCCGGTATTGCAAGGCAAAGCCTTATCGCAGTCGGATATTGTGCAATACACCGGAATGGCCAAAGAGCAAAACGACTTTCGAGCTGCCGAGAATACAGAGCCTTACTGGACAAATGCTGCTTTTGGAGGAATGCCGACCTATCAAATGGGAGCCCAATATCCGAATGATTACATTGGAGCTTTGGACGACTTGTTGCGATTTTTACCTCGACCTGCGGATTATTTATTTTTATACTTTCTGTGTTTTTACGGCTTGCTTTTAGTACTGAAAGTGGATCCCTTGAAAGCCTTTTTTGGAGCTTTGGCATTTGGATTTTCTACCTATATGATTATAATTTTGGGTGTGGGACACAATGCTAAAGCACATGCCATTGCCTATATGCCTTTGGTTTTAGCAGGTGTTTTGCTTGTTTTTCAAAGGAAATATGTAGCCGGAGGAATTTTAACGATGATTGCAGCTGCCTTGGAAATTAATGCCAATCATTTCCAAATGACGTATTATTTGTTGATTTTATTACTCATTGTGGCTGTTTTTTACAGTTACCAAATGATTAAGAACAAGGAATTCAAACCCCTTTTAACTGCTTTAGGAATTTTTGTAATAGCTGCGATTTTCGCTGTTGGTTCTAACGCGACCAATTTATTGGCAACTGCTGAATATGCCGATTTTAGTATGCGTGGTAAAAGTGAGCTTTCATTCAATCCCGACGGAAGTAAAAATGAAACTACGTCTTCGATGGATTACGATTATATTACTGAATACAGTTATGGTCTTGCCGAAAGTTTGAATTTGATTGCACCACGTTTGTTTGGTGGAGGAAATTCGGAGAAGTTAGGAAAAACGTCCCATGTATATGAATTTATCTCCAAAAAAGGTGCTGATTCGTCTGAAGCTTTAGGTTTTACCGAAAATTACGGAGCCACATATTGGGGCGACCAACCCATTGTAGCAGCTCCTGCTTACATTGGTGCTGTTGTTTTTATGCTTTTTGTCTTGGCAATGTTTATTGACAAACGCAAAATTAAACACGCTTTTTTAATCGGTGCCATTTTTACATTGATGCTTTCTTGGGGCAAAAATTTTGCTTTTTTAACCAATATTTTTATAGATATCGTTCCGTTTTACGACAAATTTAGAGCCGTTTCGTCGATACAAGTCATTGTTGAATTGTGTATGCCGATCTTGGCAATTATGGGACTTCAAAGTTTCTTTAAATCAGAGAAATCGGTTCAAATTGAAGGGTTAAAGAAAACAGCCTTTGTAAGTTTAGGAATAATTGTACTGTTATTTGTATCTAAATTTTTATTTGACTTTTCGGGACCGATTGATGCACGATTGCAAGAAATGTTTGCACAAATTGACGATCCCACTTTTTCAAGTGAATTTATGGATGCTTTAAAATCCGATCGGATGTCAATGTACACCGCGGATGTGGTTCGTTCTGGAATTTTAATTGCAGCCGTTTTGGCCATTTTATATTTTTATACGAAAGATAGTTTATCGCATCTGACGACAGTAGTTTTAGTCGGCGTTTTTATGGTCGGAGATTTACTATTTATCGACCGAAATTATGTTGATGCTTCGGGATTTGTTTCCGCTAGAGAAGTCCGTGAACCGTTCCAGCCCACAGAAAGTGATTTGAAAATTTTGGAGGATACCACTCACTTTCGAGTGTACGAAGTTAACGGCAGGTTACAAGCCCGAACGTCCTATTTTCACAAGTCGCTTTCGGGTTACAGTGCGGTTCGGCCTCGTAGAATAGATCAAATTTTCAATTACCAAATTGATAACGGAAACATGGAAGTACTGAACATGTTGAACACAAAATACGTGATTCAAGTCGATGATAAAAATCAAGAATTTCCTGCATTAAATGATAAAGCCAACGGAAATGCGTGGTTTGTAAAAAGCGTGAAGTTGGTTAATTCTGCCGATGAAGAAATGAAAGCTTTAGACAAATTTGACAGTAAAAATGAAGTAATCATCAATACCTCCGAATTTCCGTTGGCGCTCCAGTCCAACTATAAAAAGGATAGTTTAGCCCAAATTAAGCTGATTGAATACAAACCAAATTACATCAAATACGTGTCGGAAAACACAAATAAAGGTTTGGCTGTATTTTCAGAAATTTATTACCCAAAAGGTTGGATTGCGACAATTGACAACAAAGAAGTGCCTGTTTTCAGAACCAATTATACGCTTCGTGGTTTAGAAATTCCTGCCGGAAAACATACCATAGAATTCAAATTCGAACCCCAAGTTGTACAAACTGGAAGTACGATTGTATTAATGAGTGGGTTGGGAATGTTACTTTTAATTGGCGGAGGAATTTATTTTGAGAGAAAGAAACTCGGGGAGAAGTATAGTAAATAAACGATTTATGCGTCTAAGGAGGTTTTAAAATAGTCTATCTTTGTTACTCCTTTTTTTTGAGACATAATTTCTGTTAAATTAAATCACGGTAACCCCAAAGCACCACGAATTTATCCCGCAAAAAAATGATTGATGAAGTTCTTACCATTTGGAAATCTTTTCAAGACAATAACGTAAAGTACTTTACTACTAGTGGTTTTGTAGTACAAAGGTGCGGATATATTCATAACACAATAGATGTAGATGTTTTAGTAGAAGATTCAATAGCTGATCGCAAAAAACCTAGAAATGCATTTATAGGAATCGGAAGTGGCGTTTTTGACACGAAGCAATTTGTTCCCGATTGGACTGATTTCACTCATAATTTTGACTTACAGCTTGATGTAATGACTTTAATTAAAAGATGCAAAGATGTTGCTTTTAAAAATTTACTTCATCCTGCAGCTGTAGTACAGATGGAAGTAATTGCAGCTAATTTCATTGATTATCAAAGTTTAATTAT
>NZ_JBIPPD010000377.1:0-3252 GCF_044368625.1 Flavobacterium sp.
GGCGTCATCGTGCTGCGTAAAGACGAGGTGCTTCTTGGCAAGCGCCGAGGTTCGCACGGTGCAGGCACCTGGGCCCTACTTGGTGGCCACCTTGAGTTCGGGGAGACGGTCGAAGTCTGCGCCCTGCGCGAAGCCGAGGAAGAGACGGGGCTCAAGGTACAGATCCTTCGCCAGGGACCCTACACGAACGACGCCATGCCGGCAGAAGGCAAGCACTACGTGACCGTGATCGTGGTAGCCAGCTCCACCGAGGGCATCGCGTAAGTGATGGAGCCAGGGAAGTGCGAGGGTTGGGAGTGGTTCCGTTGGGCGGAGCTGCCAGACAACCTCTTTGCACCGCTGAAGACGCTCGTGGAGCGGCGCTTCGTCCCGAGCATCGATTAGGCGTTGCCGCTAACGGCCGGACGGTAAGCCGCTGTTGCGCTTGGCTCACCATCTCACTTTCCCCTGTAAACCTTGAAGCAAGACCACCCCATCTTGGGCGCTCGCCTCAAGCGCTTGCGCCGTGCCTGAAACCTGAAACAGGCCAATGCCGCAGCCGTTGCAGGCGCGTACGCGACCACGGCTTCGCGATATGAGGCGGGGGTTATCGAGCCACCAAGGACGGTTCCTGCCAGTGTGCTACACGAGCTTCAGGGCACCGCACGTGCAGACGCGGCGCTTACGCGACTTCTTGTTTCACGAGCTCATCGAACTGCCAGCTCAACCAGTCGACGAGCGTCTCAGCATCGAGCAGCGCATATGCGGCGACTCGAAAAATCTTGGCGACAGCTTGCACTTCACCCGCACGCAGATAGACAACTCGCGTGTCGTCGTTCTTGTAAACAATCACCTCGTCAAAGCCTCGCGCATAAGCAACTTCTTCCACCCGTGAAGGCCTATTGGTTACAACAAACCCTGCGTTAATGAGCCGGCAATGCTCAGACACCTTCAGCTCCTCAAGCCCCTTGTAAGGGCTGACTTCAAGCATCAGCAGCGTCGCAGCTCTTGAAAAAACCTCTGCTCGAACGTTTCGTCGCATCGCCTGCAGAGCATTGAGCGAGCGTCCACAGTTCAAATCGCTTTCGAGCATCAAGCTGCGTGCAAGGTCAAACGCTTCTTTCACCGCAACTCTCGCTCTGCAAGCTCATCAAACTGCCAGCTCACCCACCTCACGAGCTCTTCTGGTTTCAGCAGCTCAAGCCGCACCTCCAGCCCCGCCATTACTGCCCCCCGCACATCTCCTGAGCGCAAGTTGATGAACTTGTAGCCCCTAGAAGTTGTGAGACTGAACTCATCGAAGTGGGCTTTGCTTGCAATCACACTGAGCTGCTCAAACCGCTGCGAGAGTAGCGGGCCCTCCTGAGCGGAGGGGTCGAGTTTGCTTCCCACAAGCCAAACGCTGAGCATCGAGTAGTCAATCACTTGCAGACTCAGAAGCACCTTCGTTCTTGCAAACAGAACATCTTCGAACATCGTGCGCATTCGATGGAGCGCAGCATGCGATAACTTGAAGTCGTTACTGTTTTGTTCGAGCAGGACCTGCGCGAGGTCGTGTGCGCTGACTTCAGGAACGATGTGTGTGGCGGGACTTGGTGCGGATATGGGTGCGGGCATGGCAGCACGGTAATGCGTACTGGGGGCAATTGCAAACGTCTCAGCGAAGGTGAGCATTGAGATGAGCGCATCATTGCTCGGCCTCACCGATCGCGTTGTTCAATACAACACTGGACTGATGCAGGAACCTGGTTCCGGGGCGCTGAACCAACGCCGCTGGCAACACAGCGCCCCAGACCTCGACGCCAGACTTGCTGACCACATAGCGGAAAGCAATGCAATCGCAGTGCCTCAGCGGCAAGTGCGCTGCGTAATGCTTCTGCTCGCGAGAGTTACCTTCGTGGTAGGGCCCGCATTCACAGGAGCGCACTTCCAGGGAGGGTTGCCGAAGGTGCTCGGCGGCAATGCTCGGCGGTATCCGTGCCGGCTCAGATCGGTGTTGTTCAATACAACACCCGGCATCGGGCCGATGTACGCTTCTTCAACGCCCTCGCTCTCCCTGCTGCATAGCACCCTCCGCGTACGGCCTGCAACCGAACCTGTGCCGCAGGCCTACGAGTAGAGGAGGCCTGCGAGAAGGTGGTGTTGACGGTGTAACAGCTGCATTCAGGCTATCTGCCGGGGCGCAGTAGTCTGCACAGAAAAGTCATTGCCATAGTTGGACCCCACTGCTACGGGAAAAGGAAGAGGGGGCAGCGACGCTCTCAGCGAGTGGCACACTCTTTGCCCCAAATCCGCTGCGCGAGGTCTGGGCGCTCGACAAACGGGTTGCGGTTGCCTTGAAGGCGAACCACTGCGGCATGTCGATCTCGCTCTTGCTGCGTAACTGGGAAAGTCTGACTCCAGCGCAATAGTACGCAGAGGTTCCCCAAAGCGGCTTCGCCGTCGCGAGTAGACCGATTGACAAGTTCAAGGTCTGGGGTCTTATCGCCGATAGGGTCGCCTTCATAGCGCACCGCGACGTACATCAGCATGCGCGCGACTTGACCCTTTGAGGCATCGCTCGGCTCCCAGGTGGCCTGTGCCCCGGTACCTCTGCGAGAAGCGCACTCTGGGTGCAGTCGCCCGCCCACGCTCAAGTCCAGATTGCCTCGCAAGGAATTGCAGCGGACTACCTCTGCGGCAACGTGATGAGCATCTGTATGCGCCCATTGGTCGCGGCGAGGGAACGACTTGGACTTGGGCCACACGTGCTCGCGGTTCCATGTCAGCTCACAGGTGCTGGGTGCCTTGCCCTCCTGAGGAAGTCTTTCAAGAGGATGTGAGGCTCAGATTGCGGCCCGGTCGGGCTGTGGCGACACGATTGCTATGCTGCAAGCCAGTCGCTTGGAGCACAGCGACGCAGGGAGGCTGCATGTACTTGAAGCGAATTCGCGCGAGCAGCTTTCGAGCGTTCGGCGACGGCACCGCCGCGCCAGTCCTGGACTGGGAGCTGTCCCCCGGGATGAACATCCTGGTCGGGGGGAACGACGCCGGCAAGACCGCGGTCGTCGACGCTATCGGGGGCCACAGTCGAGACTGCTTGCACTTCCAGCGAACAGAAGGCAGGATCGGTGCGGGACGCTTGTGAGAACCTTTTTGTCACACAGAGCGCCGCACTTGGCTGTGTAGCAACTCGCTGTAAGGCTTTGATTTCATTGGACTTCTGGCGGCAGTGGTGGCGTCCCATCAGCCACCCCACCGCTTGCCGCTAGCAATCAAGACCCCGCGGGGTCT
>NZ_JBIPPD010000094.1:0-11878 GCF_044368625.1 Flavobacterium sp.
AATTTAACTCCAGGAACAAGATACCAATATTATGTTCGCGCAATCTGTTCAACAACAGAAGTAAGCACATGGACGTTATTGACACCCATAACTTTTATTACAAAACCTGTAAATGACGAATGTGCAGATGCAATTCCAGTACCGGTAAACCCTACACAAGTTTGTGCACAAACAGTTGCAGGAAATACATTAGGAGGAACAGCATCAGCGGAAATTTCAACTTGTCCAGGAAGTGAAAATGACGACGTCTGGTACAGTTTTGTAGCTACATCCAACATTCATATTGTAAGTCTGTTAAATGTTGCAGGATCCACTACAGCAGTACGATTTGCCATTTACTCCGGAATCGACTGTTCTACCGCAAATCAAATTTTCTGTAGTGCTACAAATAACAATACAGCTGTATTAACCAATTTAGTGCTTGGTCAAACCTATAGAATTAGAGTATATACAAATGGTTCAAACCCGAATCAATTTTCTACATTTGACGTTTGTGTTTCGACGCCACCACCTCCAGGACCAAACGACGAGTGTATCAATGCAGTGCCAATTACGGTAAACGTACTTTCAGAATGTCTGTTTGTAACTCCAGGTAATTTAATTGGTGCAACAGGCTCAACGGGTGTTTCAAATACTTGTACAGGAACGGAAGACGATGATGTATGGTTTAGCTTTGTAGCTACTTCTACTAATAACATTATTTCTCTTCTAAACATAGAAGGAACGACAACGAATTTGAATCACGGTGTTTATAGTGGAACTTGTGGTGCATTAGTACAATTGTATTGTGCTCCAGCAAATGCTTTGACGAGCAATAATATTAATTTTGTTGTAGGTCAAACCTATTATTTAAGAGTGTGGTCAAACGGCACCAACAGCGAAGTTGTAACCTTCAATGTTTGTGTAAAACCAGTATCCAATTGTCAGAATGCCGCTCCTTTTTGTGGTGGATCTGAAGCTAACCCTTATATTTTTCCAAATACTACTGGAATACCAAGTGTCGGACAAATTGCTTGTTTATTTACAACGCCAAACCCAACCTATTATACACTTCAAGTAGGACAAACAGGGCCATTGAATTTTACGATGTTTCAAAACACAAACATCGGTCCTGGAGGAGAGTTATTGGGAACAGGCTTAGATGTTGATTACGTTGCATGGGGTCCTTTTACTTCTCCAGAGAGTTGTAATGAAATTGTATTTGGTCCTTGTTCACCTCCTTGCCCTAATAATACTACTAATCCAAACTTTTACCCTCAAGGAAATATTGTTGACTGTAGTTATTCAGGTCAAGTAACTGAAACGATTTCAATTCCAAATGCGCAAGCAGGAGAGTTTTATATCATCTTAATTACTAACTTTAATGGGCAGGCTGGTTTTATTAAATTAGTTCAGACTAATTTTCAGTCTCCAACGGCAGGATCTACGCTCTGTTGTGACGTTGATTTAGGTGAGGATATTGAGGCTTGTGCCGCTACTGTTACTTTAAATGCTCTTGAAGGAGTTGTAAATCTTAATAACGTTCCAGTTGTTTTTGAATGGTATTTTAACAACGTTTTAATTCCTGGAGAAACGCAATCAACTATCACAGTATCTCAATCTGGAACTTACACAGTAAAAGGTAATTGTGGATTAAATCCAGTAGAAGACACTATTTTAGTAACGTTAAGTCCACCGATTAATGTGGTTTCACCTGATCCATACCAAGTATGTGATGACGCACCGATTGATGGTTTCGCTCCATTTGATCTGAATACGTTGACACCTCAAGTACTGGGCACTTTAAATCCATTAGCCTACACGGTTTCTTATTACATTTTGGAAGAAGATGCTATTGCGGATGCTACAACAGCTATCGATTTAACAATACCATTTGTAAATACGATTGCCAATACGCAAACCATCTTCATTAGGGTAGAAAGTAATTCGCTTACTAGTTGTTTCGCTGTAGTTCCCGTAATTTTGGAAGTAGGTGGTTTTGGAAATGCTCAATTTGAATATGCAGCTTCAAGTTATTGTAAAAATGTAACGCCAAACCCAGTACCAAATTTCATTGGTACAGGAGTTGCAGGTGAGTTTACAGCTTCGCCAGCGGGATTGGTAATTAATGCAGCTACGGGCGAAATTGATTTAGCGACAAGTGCTCCAGGTTCTTATGAAGTTGTAAATACTTTAACGGATACAGGATGCGGAAATGTTATTTTTACCTTTGATGTAGTAATTACCGAAGCAGTAAACTTTACATTAACTGGAGATTTGGAAATTTGTCCGAATGAAACGACTGTTATTACTGTAGTTCCTACCAATAATAGTTTTGATGTAAATGCAGTTACATACGAGTGGACTTACAATTCGGTTGTAATCCCAGCAGCGACAGCAAATACATTAGAAATTTTAGGTTCTACAGGATATGGTCTGTACACAGTTACAGTAACTAATGCTAATTGTACATCTACGCAAACCTTTACAGTTTCACCATCTAACACGCAGTGGAATGTAAGCTTTACGGGTCCATTAACGTTGTGTCCAACAGAGCCGGGAACGCTTACTGCAGTAGTAACGAACAACACGAACAACACACCAGTAACGTATACCTATACATTACCAAATGGAACGCAAGTGGTTTCAGGTTCAAACGTATTACCGACTTCAGGTGCAGGAGTTTATACGGTTGTAGTAGATATTTTAGGTTGTCAGAGTGCTCCAGTTAGTTTCACAGTAGGAGCAAGTGTTTCAAACTGGCAAGTAGCCTTTACAGGAACTCCCTATGTAATTTGTGCTGGAGAAACAGTTGAATTGGCTTTTACGGCAACCAACTTTAATATTGATAATGCCAATGCGGTGTACACATGGACCAGTCCATCGGGAACAACAGGGGTAGGAAAAACCTTCACTGCAAACCAGATTGGAATTTATACCTTATCGGTAAATATCTTTGGATGTATCTCTACCTTCCCAGTAGAAGTAGCTGCTAATGACCTAGCCATCGCTATCGACTTTACCCAAGGCTGTTTAAATAACGCTTATCGATTGGTAGCAGAGCCGTTTAATGGAAGTTTTGATGTAGTGTCATCGAGTTTTACATGGAGCGGTCCCAATGTGATAGCGACCAATGAGGATAACGTTATTATCTTAGGAGCCAATGGAACCTATAGCGTTACAGTTACCAATACAGAGGGCTGTAGTGCAACAGAAACCATTACGGTAGACAACATTTCTTGTACGATTCAAAGAGGAATTACACCCAATAATGATGGAAAGAATGATTTCTTTGATTTGAGTGCGTTGAATGTAAGAGAACTGTTCATTTACAACCGATACGGAACACAAGTGTACCGATACGGCAATTACACAAACCAGTGGAACGGCCAGTCGAATGCAGGCGATGAATTACCAGATGGCACATACTTTTACATGATTCAAACAGTAGAAGGCGAGAGCATAACGGGATGGATTTTCATTAACAGATAAAAAAAGGATAATAATTACTGCCTGAAGGAATTCAGGCAGTAATTTACCACATAAAACACTACCAGGATATGAATAAAATATACTTAGCCGTACTGATTGTTGTAGTCACATTATTTGAGGCTCAAGCACAACAAGACCCACATTATACCCAGTACATGTATAATATGAACGTAATAAACCCAGCTTATGCAGGCTCGAAAGAAAACCTATCATTCGGACTTTTATACCGCAAGCAATGGGTAGACATACAAGGAGCCCCCTCTACCTTTACCTTCTCAGGCCATTCCCCAGCGGGCAAGAACGTAGGCTTAGGACTCTCGATAATAGCCGATGAAATCGGCCCGGTAAAAGAGCAAAACGTTTACGGAGACTTCTCCTACACCCTTAATTTAGGAGGGGAACACAAGCTAGCCCTTGGACTAAAAGCAGGAGCCACGTTTCAAAGAATAGGACTCTTTAGCGATATCAACTCCTCACTGCCAGACCCCAGCGATAGCGGATTTAGAGAAGACACCAGTAATATATTTTTCAATATAGGAACCGGTATATTTTATTACACCAATAAATATTATGTAGCCTTATCAGTACCCAATATGATGAAAGCCAATTATTTGGATTTCAATGGCGTAAAATACGGTACCGAAACCCAACACTATTTCTTAACAGGAGGATACGTATTTGATTTAACCCCCAATGTAAAATTCAAACCCTTTGCAATGCTTAAATCCGCATTCAACTCCCCGAGTTCATTGGATGTATCGGCCAACTTTTTATTCAACGAGCGCTTTGAAATAGGAGGTACCTACCGTGTAGACGACAGCTTTGGAGCGATGGTCAATTTTGCCGTTACCCCATCGTTACGAATCGGATATGCCTATGACAACATCATCTCCGAACTTAGAACAGCAGCACCCTCCTCACACGAGGTTATCCTGTTATTTGATCTAAACTTTCCAAAGAAAGTTTCCCGTTCACCACGATTTTTCTAACATAAAAGCACTCACATAATGAAAAGACTCTATATTCTATTAAGCTGTGTGTTAGTAAGCACCACAACCTTAACCGCACAAAATAAAAAAACCCAAACCGCCGATAAACTCTTCAATCAATTTGAATACGTAGAAGCGAGTAAGGAATACCTGAAGTTAGTAGACAAAGGCGAGAAAGACCCCTACCTATACAAGCAACTGGCCGATTCCTATTACAACATGTATAACCCTACAGAATCAGCCAAATGGTACGCCAAAGTAGTAGAAACCCCACAAGAGGCCGAAACCTACTTTCGCTATGCCCAAATGCTAAAAGCCTTAGTTAAATACGAAGAATCGAACAAGCAAATGGCCGTTTTTGCCAAAAAAGCACCAAGCGATCATAGAGCCAAGGACTTCAACCAAAACCCAGGCTATTTACCAAAACTGCTCAGCAAGCAAAAGTCCTACAACGTAAAAGCATTGGAGATCAACAGCGAAGGATCCGACTTTGGTGCGGTACTAACCAACGAGAACACGTTGTATTTTACCTCCTCAAGAAACAAGAGTAAACGCACCGACGGATGGAACGACGAGCCCTATTTGGACATCTATAAATCGACCTACAACAGCGATAAAACCTTCTCTAAACCAGAAGAAGTATCCGAACTGAACACCAAGTGGCACGACGGCCCCGTAAGCATCAGTAGCGACGGTAACACGATGTATTTTTCAAGAGACTCACACAGTGAAAAACAATTTGAAAAAGACAAGAAACTCAATACAAAGTTCGGGCAAGTGTACCTTTACAAAGCCACTAAAGACGGCGATAAATGGGGCAACATTCAATCGTTACCCTTCAATAACAAAGACTACTCAAACAGTAGTCCGAGTTTAAGTAAAGACGGAAAAACCCTGTACTTCAGTTCCAATATGCCAGGCTCTGTAGGTCAAACCGACATTTGGAAAGTAGCAGTCAATGCAGATGGAAGCTACGGCACACCCGAGAATATGGGCGCCAAAATCAACACCGAAGGCAAAGAACAATTCCCGCAAATAACGGACGACAACATCCTGTTTTTCTCCTCCAACGGACACATTGGACTTGGTGGATTGGACATTTACATGATTGACCTAAAAACCAACAACGAAATCCAGAATGTTGGAAAACCGGTAAACAGCGAGAAAGACGACTTCGCCTTTAGCTTCAATGTAAGTAAAAACGCAGGATTCTTTTCCAGCAATAGAACAGGAGCTGATAACATCTATTGGGCCGATCCAGTATGCGGTGTAGAATCAATTGTAGTTGTAACCGATACCAAAACAGGCGCTTTGTTAAGCAATGCAAGAGTATCGATACTAGATGCAAAGAAAAACGTCTTGGAAACCCAAACTACCACTGCAAGTGGAGCAATCAGCTTTCCATTAGATTGCAACACGCCCTATAGCATTCAAGCCGCGAAAGACGGCTATGAAAGTGGCGTATTCTCCATCGCAGCTACAAATGGAGGAAAAATAAGAGTAGATGCACCGTTGAATCCGATAGATGTAATTGTAACCGAGAAAGAAGTGATTTTAAAAGAAATCAATTTTGAGTACAATAAAGCCAACATCACGGTCGAAGGCGCTTTTGAATTAGACAAACTGGTTCAAGTGATGAAGCAAAACGAAAGCATCGTGATTATGGTAAAAGCACACACCGATAACAGAGGTAGTGATACTTACAATATGAGTCTGTCTGATCGTAGGGCCAAATCGACCGTGCAGTATGTAATCTCTAAAGGAATCGATAAAGCACGAATCTCAGGAAAAGGATACGGAGAGAGCGAACCCAAAGTAGATTGTAAAGAAGCTTGTACAGAAGAAGAACACGCACAAAACAGACGAAGTGAATTTTTGATTGTAAAGAAATAAGCGATCCGTTCAGCCTACAACGGAACCCGCGTTAGGGATTGTCCCGAAGTGTCGGGAGGAAATCCTTTTTTGTCTCGTCCAAAAAGACGAGACAAAAAAGATTGTAACGCAAAGCCCGACCCGTAGGGGAACGCCCAAAATAATTTATCATTAAGGATAATTTTAAAAGATTGATTAAATCGAAAGCCCCCGAAGTGAACGCTTCGGGGGTTTTTGGTTCTATAAAAAAGAGCATTTTTTACATATTATCACTTGCAAACCACTCCGCAAAGGAGGATTCTGTTTCTTGCAATTTCAAAGAAAAAAGCGCGATATTTTCTGGCAAACGTTTTTTGATCCGGTCGGCAAAATCAATCACCATATTTTCGCTCGTGGGTTGATAATCGACTAAAATAACGTGATGGTCGCGGTTTTTGAGTTCTTTTGCCAATTCTACGTGTGGGGTATTTTGATTGAAAACGGTGGCGTGGTCAAACTGATCTACAACTTCCTCTTTGACTATTTTTTTTAAATCCGTAAAGTCAATCACCATACCGAATTTAACATTATTTGAATCTGTAATGGGTGAGCCAATAACAGTAACCGATAATTTATAACTGTGTCCGTGAACATTTTTACATTTTCCATCATAGCCATATAAGGCATGTCCTGTTTCAAATGTAAACTGTTTTGTGATGCGAATTTTACTCATTGCGATTTAAATTTGATGCAAATTTACACATTTTAACCTGAATAATGATTCCACTCAACACTTCGGCACCATATAATACTAACATAGGCTTCGAGACATAAGACTTAAAATTGTATTTTTGCAGTATGGAAACAAATAGACAGAAAAAAATAGGCGGGGTAATCCAAAAAGATTTGGTTGATATTCTTCAAGGTGAAATCAGAAAAAACGGGATTTCAAATTTGGTAATCTCGGTTTCTAAGGTCGTAGTAACTTCAGATTTGTCTGTGGCAACTGTGCATTTAAGCATTTTTCCGCAAGAAAAAGCAGCAGAAACTTTGGCAGCTATTAAAACCAATACTCCTTTAATCAAGCACGATTTATCACAGCGTGTAAAAATGCAATTGCGAAAAGTACCCAATTTGACCTTTTACATCGACGATTCTTTAGACTACATCGAAAAGATTGATAATGCTTTAAAAGGCCAAGAAAATCCAATTGAAAACCGTGATTTATTAGAAAAACGAAGAAAATACTAATTTGAATTTTTCGCTATACATCGCTAAGCGCTACCTCAAAAGCAATAGTAAAAACACCGCAATAAACACCATCAACTGGATTGCTAGTATTGGTATAATTGCGGGTTCAATGGCTTTGTTTGTGGTACTTTCGGTTTTTAGTGGACTGATAGATTTTAGCCTTTCGTTTACCAATACCATCGATCCGGATTTAAAAATTGTACCCAAATCGGGAAAATTTTTTGCTTTTAATTCCAGTGAAGCAGAAGCATTATCCAAACTAAAAGACGTCGCCTTTTACAGTCAAACGGTTGAAGAACGCCTTCTTTTTACGTTTGATGGCAAACAGCAAGTGGCAAATTTAAAAGGCGTTGACACTTTATTTACAAAAGTCAGCACTGTAGAAGAAGGCTTGTATGGAGGAGATTGGATCGAACCCAGTACATTGCAAGTTGTAGTGGGTTCCGGCATTTCGCAAAAATTATCGATGGGCTTGATGGATTTTAATAATGCTTTTCAGGTTTTTGTTCCAAAGGCGGGAAAAGGCGATATCAACACGCCCGACGATGCTTTCCTAACCCAAACGTTGGTTCCCATCGGGATGTATGCCATCAGTGAAGACATTGATTTAAAATATGTGTTTTGCGATTTACCACTTGCTCAAGAAATGCTTTTTCTCAAACCAAATCAGCTTTCGTCGATTGAATTGAAGCTACAACCGAATGCCGAAGAGGTAAAAGTAGTTGAGGAATTAAACAAAATTTTTGAAAATAAAGTCATTGTAAAAAATCGGGCACAACTCAACGATTCGCTTTACAAAATGCTCAATACCGAAAACATTGCGGTTTATTTGATATTTACATTAGTGATAATCGTTGTGCTTTTCAACTTGATTGGCGCGTTAATTATGATGATTTTAGAAAAAAAAGGCAATCTCAAAACGCTTTATAATCTAGGAACTGAAATCAAAAGTTTAAAGAATATTTTTCTATTTCAAGGCACACTTTTGTGTTTCATCGGTTCTTTAATTGGATTGTTTTTAGGAATTGCTATCATTTTAGCACAAGATTATTTCCAGCTCATTATGATCAACGAAACGTTTGCTTATCCGGTGAAATTCACCATTCAAAATGTTTTGATAGTTTTAGCAACTGTAACCGTTTTGGGATTTGTGGCTTCTTATATTGCTGCAAGCAGGGTCAATAAGAAGTTGCTGGAATAAGGTTTCAATGTCAACACAACTATTAAACGTAATATCCAAACGCAATTTCAATATCAATCAAAAAAGTAAATTCAAGTTACTACTTATATTACAACCATCTCTTTACACGATTTTAGCAAAATACATAAAATATACCGGGACAGATTTCTTATATTCGTTGGAAAATGTACCCAATGAGTGAACTCAATTCCAGTCCGACAAAAAAAACTTTTTTTGACAAAATTACCGCCTTTCTATCCGAGTCACGCCGTTGGGTTTTAGTGGTTTTACTGGCGGTAATAGTGTATTTGATGTATCTTTTGACAACAAAATCCAATGAAACTTCTACATTAGAGTACGACACTAATTTAATTGAGCAACAAATTAAAAACGTTGGAAAACTCGTTGTTACCGAAGGGAATTTCGCAGAAGTGATTACCTATAAAGACCAAAAAAAGTACTTGCTCGACGTGCTTTCGTTTGAGAAAAAAGCCTTAGTCGTTGTCAATGCAGAAGTAACGGTCTCGTTTGATTTAAGTAAAATTACGTACGATATTGATGCACCAAACAAAACAGTAACAATCAAATTTATCCCTGAAGAAGAAATCAAAATTTATCCGGATTACAAATATTACGATATGCAACAAAGCAAGTTGAACGAGTTTACCGCCGAAGATTACAACAAAATCAACAAAACCGTTCGTGCCAATCTTGCCAAAAAAATCGAAAGTTCAACTCTGAAAACCAATGCTAAAAACCGACTAGTCACGGAACTTTCTAATATTTTGATTTTAACCAAATCAATGGGGTGGCAACTTCAATACAATGGGAAAGCTATAAATACGGAAAACGATTTTGAAATTAAAACGAAAGGGTAGAAGAATTTCAATAATTAATTCACTGAAATTTGAAAAAAATAAAGTTCTACCAAGTCCATCCAATCGTATGCCATCATCAAAATTTCAAACCACAAAAAAAGCAGAAAACCTAAATTTCCTGCTTCTCCAACCATAAATATTTAAAGTTTTATTTCTCAACCGCAAAGCGTCTCGCTACTTCCGTCCAGTTGATTACTTTAAAAAAAGCTTCAATGTAATCCGGACGACGGTTTTGATAATTCAAGTAATACGCGTGTTCCCAAACATCCATTCCTAAAATCGGAGTACCACCACAGCCCACTTCCGGCATCAACGGATTGTCCTGATTTGGCGTTCCGCAAACGTCTAGTTTTCCGCCTTTATGTACACAAAGCCAAGCCCATCCTGAACCGAACTGTGTAGCACCCGCTTTGGCAAACTTAGTTTTAAATTCCTCAAAACTTCCAAAAGCAGCTTCAATAGCATCCATCAATTCGCCTTTTGGTTCACCACCACCATTGGGCGACATTACCGTCCAAAACAAATTGTGATTGTAAAAACCACCACCATTGTTTCTAACTGCCGCGTTTTTTTTATCTAAATTAATAAGGATGTTCTCAATTGTTAAACCCGCTAAATCCGTCCCTGCAACCGCTGCATTCAAGTTGGTTGTATAGGCGTTATGATGTTTCGTATGGTGAATCTCCATAGTTTTGGCATCAATATGTGGCTCTAATGCATCGTATGCATAAGGTAATTTTGGTAATTCAAATGCCATAATATCGTTGTTTTTATTGATTTATAAAAAATTGTAATCAAAATTAAACAATTATCTTTGGAATTAAAAACTATCAACTGTTATAATTTCGCAAAAAAATTGAACTCCTTTCTTTTTGAAGCCATTTCGCGCTATCCGCTTCAAGTCGTCATCAGCCAAGCCATTTTTCCAAAGTCCCGAAAGGAGCTTCCGTTGGTCGCTCTTTTTGGGCAGGAAAAATTGGCTTTTCTGTTTCCGGGCTTTCCGCTACTATCACGGCTAGGGGTTTACGGATTTTTAGAAAATGCTGCTGTTCCTCTCCCGCAAAACATCTGTGGCAAAAACCATTTCAATTATTTCTAAAGGAGAAAATCTCTGAAATTTTTTCAATTATAGAACATGTGCAAATTGGTGACCCGAGCGATAGCGAACAGGCGTAGCAAATCGGTGTCAAAAAAACCTCTGCTATCTCGAGCGTTTCCTCGTGCCCATTCCCGTTAGTAACTTAGCGCACCAAACTAAAATGACCCCTTACAAACCGTCCGCTTTCAAATGCAATAACGTACCAATAATCCGTTGCCGGAAGTGGAGTTCCGTTGTACGTACCGTCCCAACCGGTGTCTTTGGGATTAAACAATTTGAGTAATTTTCCAAAACGGTCAAAAATGCTGATTTTTAAATTTAAAGTGGGATCCAAGAATTGAATGTTCCAGAAATCATTATAGCTGTCGCCATTTGGACTGAAATATTTGGGAGCCCCCAGGATGTAAACGGTTTCATAAACACTTTTGCAACCTTTTTCATCGGCGATACCGATAGTATAAATGCCGGGAATAAGCCCCGAAAAAACTTCCGATTCTTGAAAAGTCCCGCCGTTTAAATTATAGACATATTCGCCTAAACCCGATACTTTTACTGTAATCGAATTGTTGTCGGACAAATCCGTAACGACAATATTTTCAATCGTTGCCGAGTTGGATGCCGTGACTCCAATAGTACGAGAAGAAGTGCAACCCAATTGGTTTTCGACTATCACAGTATAAGTGCCTTCTTGATTAACAGTGAGTGTGTAGTTGGTTTGATTTGGCACTAATACATTATCTAAAAACCAAGTGTAGGTGTATTCATTTTGCAAAGAAGGATCAGTCAATCCTGCATCAATAATCTTTATAAATGCGGGATTATCGCTGCAAATGAGCTCGTTGCCTATTAATGAAATGGACGGATTCGGATGTACAATTAATGAAATGTTATACGTTGTAAAACATGTAGGGTTTAATGGGTTTTTCAATTCCACCCGAATGGTTTGCGAACCACTCACAAAAGGATTCGGGAGCGGACTGGACAAAGGCACATTATTTTGGTCAAAATAACTGACTTCAACGCCTGTCTGATTTCCTAAAATAGTCACTCCTTAAAAACTCACTTTTTGAGTTTTTAAATTTATTTTGAAAAATACATTTGTAAAAATAAACATTAAAAATTCTAGCCAGATCACGAGCTGTACTTTGATTTGGTTAAA
>NZ_JBIPPD010000359.1:0-3223 GCF_044368625.1 Flavobacterium sp.
GTCGCCGAAATCCGCGGCCAAATGGACTTCGGGCTGGAGGTCGAGCGATTGCGCAACGCACACACGGCTTTCCTGGCATCAAGTGAAGCCGGGCTAGGCGCGAACCGTGCCGAGGTCGCCCGCCGTATTCGCGATGTTGCCAGCCGACTTCCGCCGCGACGCCCAGGTTGAGGTGTCGATGACTGAGGACAGCTATCGACGGCTGCGCGGGTTGATGGGCGCCAGCGCTGTGCTCAGCATCGCGCTACTGGCAGGCCGGTTGAGTGGCCTGTGGCGCGAGATCGAATTGGCTGCGGCATTCGGGCTGACCTTGGAAGCCGACCTCGCTGTGCTGCTTTTGACGCTGCCGGACCTCATGGTCAACCTGTTGCTGTCCGGTGGGTTGGGGGCCGCACTGGTGCCGCGCTTTCGCGCGCTGGAGCCGACGCAGTCCGCTCTCTTGCTACGTCGTGCAATGGCAGTTTGCTTCGTAACCTTCGCAACAATTGCCTTGGTGGTGGGGTTCTGGCCAAAGGGTGTATTGGGCCTGTTGGCACCCGGGATCGGGGCGCCGTCGTTGGCGTCGTTACCGTCCTTGGCGATCCTCGCTGTAGCCGCAGCCATCCCACTCACGGCCCTTGCCGGGGTCAGTTCGGCTTGGCTGAACGCGAAACAGAAGTATCTGGTCGCTGGCATTGGCACGCTGATCTTCAACTTGTGCGTGCTGGCTTTTTTGTGGATCTCTGGTCCGGCACTGGCGGCCCTGGGTGCCGGCATCGTTGCAGGGGCAGCTTTGCGCCTGGCCAGCCAGCTGGGTGCTATGCCGGGCTCCGCCTGGCGAAGCGGCCCCACGCAACCGTTGCCGGATGACCAACTTCTGCGCGATTTTTTTGCGGCTACGCTGTCGGCTTCGCTGATGCTGCTCGTCCCGGTCTTCGTGCGAGCGCTGGCATCGACACTGGGCGGCGGCTCCATCGCGGCTTTCAACTATGCGCTCAAACTGGTGGAACTGCCGGTTGCGATCCTGCTTGGCTCGATAGCGACAGTTGCACTGACGACGTTGAGCGAACAGATGTCGATCGGCAACTTGGCTGAGGCACAGGCCGCGGCGCAGCGCCACATCCAACGCGGTGTGTTGCTGGCAGTGGCCGTTGTTGGCATTGGCGCTGGCTTTGCCACGCCGCTGGTTCACCTCGTCCTGGCTCGCGGCGCAATGGATGCCGAGGCGCTGGACACCGTTGCTTCGTTGCTTCGCATTGCACTGCTTGGAACGCCCGCGTTGGCCGTTAGCGGTATCGCGGTGGCCTGGTTGAATGCTGCTCGCCGACCAGCCGTGGTACTGCGGTGGAGCGGCCTTTGCCTCACACTGCTTCCCTTGCTCGCCGTGCCCGGGCTGCTGACCAACTCCGGGCCATTGCTAATGGGCGCGATGGTTGCTTTTCAGGTGCTGCTCGCAGCTTTGCTCATGCGCGCAGCTAAAATGTCGACCTTCGGCTCGCAGGGTTGGCTGAGCCGTAGACTCGTGGGTTGCGTAGCCCTAAGTCTCGGCATCGTGGCCGCTTTTGTCATGATCGACACTTTTTTGGCAATGCGCAGTGATGCTCTCCGCGCCGCGCTGGCGCTCTCAGGTTTCGCCGTTGCTGTGTTCTTGACCTTGCGTCTCTCGCGAGCAGCGCCTGACCCCATCCAGCACTCATGAAACGTTTGACTGACTTGGTGATCGCATCGGCCGCTTTGCTGCTTTTCGCACCGGTGCTGCTGGCCGTTGCGGTAGCCATCCGGCTGCACGACGGTGGGCCGATCATCTTCCGCCAGCGCCGTGTCGGCCTTGGAGGCCAGGAGTTCGGCATCCTCAAGTTTCGCAGCATGGTCGTTGATGCTGAGCGGCTCGGGGGGCACTCCACAGCGGATCGTGATTCGCGCATCACCCCAGTGGGCCGGCTCATCCGACGTACCAGCCTCGATGAGTTGCCGCAGCTGATCAATGTGATCTTCGGAGACATGAGCGTGGTGGGACCACGGCCCGACGTACCTGCGCAACGCACCAACTACACTGAGCCTGAGTGGCTGGAACGCCACAGCGTGCGGCCCGGCATTACCGGATTGGCCCAAGCCACGCTGCGCTCGGAAGCCACGGCAGAACAGCGCACTTCCCTCGATCTTCAGTACGTCAGAAATGCCTCCATAATGTTAGATCTAAAAGTTATGTTGTTGACCCTGCGACAGGTCTTCGGCAGGGGGGGCAACTGACGTGTGCGGCATTTTCGGCTACTACCACCGTGACGGGCGGTCGCTTGACGCCGGAGTGCTCGCGGCGATGGGTGACGCGATACGCCACCGTGGCCCTGACGACCGGGGCGTGCACGCCGCAGCGGGCATGGCCATCGGCAACCAGCGCCTGTCCATCATCGACATCCAGGGGGGCCACCAGCCCTTCGTATCGGATGATGGGCAGATCGTTGTGGTCCAGAACGGCGAGATCTTCAATCACGTTGAACTCGCCGAAGAGCTCGCGCGCGGCGGCCACCCCTGCCGGACGCACTCGGACACCGAGGTACTGCTGCGGCTGTACGAATCGGAGGGCATAGGCTTCCTGCACAAGCTCAACGGGATGTTCGCGTTCGCGATTCTCGACATGCGCGAACAGGCGCTGTACGTCGTGCGCGACCGCATTGGCGTCAAGCCACTGTATGTGCATGACGACGGGCGGCAACTGACCTTTGCCTCAGAGATCAAGTCCATCCTGAAGGCCGGCATGCCGCGCCCGGCCATGGACCGGGAGGCACTGCACCACTACCTGAGCTTCAACTACGTGCCGGCGCCGTACACGATGTACGAGGGTATCCGGCACTTAATGCCCGGCCACGCGATGAAAGTGACACGCGCGGGCTCGCAGACTTGGCGCTGGTGGGATCTCGCCGAGGTTCAGCCGCTTCATGGCCGTACCGAGGCTGAATGGGTAGAGGAGTTCAACGCGATCCTCGACGACGCGGTCCGACTGCGCTTGCGCAGCGACGTGCCCTTCGGCGCCTTTCTGTCTGGCGGCGTTGATTCCAGCACCGTCGTCGGCTTGATGGCGCGCCACATGAACGAGCCGGTCAAGACCTTCTGCATCGGATTCCATGACCCACGCTATGACGAAGCCGCCTTCGCGCAGGCGGCAGCAGACCGTTTCGGCACCCGGCACAAGATGGAGCGCGTCGACCCAGACATGTTGGCGCTGTGGCCGGCAGCCACTTACCAC
>NZ_JBIPPD010000282.1:0-3222 GCF_044368625.1 Flavobacterium sp.
TCTAATTGCACAAGCTGGAAGATTCGGTGGATGGGCGCTTTATGTTGTCAATGGAACGTTGGCTTATGATTATAACTTTCTTGGATTGCAGCGTTTTACGGTTGAATCAGGTCAAAAACTTACGCCAGGCAAACATACTGTAAAATTTGATTTTGCTTATGATGGTGGTGGGCTTGCTAAAGGTGGTTTGGGTACTCTGTTTATTGATGGCAAAAAAGTAGGTGAAGGAAGAATTGAACGTACCCAACCTGGAATATTTTCTGCTGATGAAACGGTGGATGTAGGTATTGATCTAGCTACACCAGTTGTGGAAAGAATTGGTGCTGAGGCCAAATCCAAATTCAATGGAAGCATATCGAAATTGGTAGTCGAAATTAAATAAAAACGCAAGATAAGTAGTTTTTGCAGGTTCAGCTAATTGTTGGAACAGCTTTGGTTCAGTAAGCGGTAGTGCCGAAAATCCGGGGTTGTTCTAAATTTTAAAATTATTAATTGTATGGAACTTTTTTTTAGTGAAAATACTTATAACAAAATGCTTGGCAAGGCAGGTTTGAAGACAGAAGGATTCAATGGGCAACTCAAATCGGTTTTTGTAGCGTTAGCTATTTGCTGGCTTCCCTTAGTCATTTTTACGCTGATATTAAAAAATTTCTGGACAGGTAATATGGATACATCATTTATTAGCAGTTTTGATACACAAGCACGTTTACTAATTACTATACCCATACTTATATTTTTTGAGCGAAGTGTTAATCTGAAACTTGGAAAATTGTTGGCACAGTTTGTAAGTTCTGGTCTTATTAGAAATGAAGATATCGGGAGTTTTAAGGAAATAATCACGAAGCAAATTAACCTGATGAGATCACGTTGGGTTGATTTGATTATTATTATACTGTGTTATTTTCAAGTTCTCCTGATTCTTTTTTATGCCAAAGAAAATACTAACTTACTTATATGGGAGTTAAATAATGACCACGAATCTCTAAATATTGCGGGTTTGTGGAGCACGCTCATCAGCAAGCCTTTTGTGCTGTATTTGGTTTACAAGTGGTTGCTACGCATTGTGTTTTGGGGTATTATTTTATTTAAAATTACCAGATTAAATCTAGATCTTTTTCCGCCACATCCCGATCTTGTTGGAGGACTTGGATTTCTACCCTATAGCATTCGGTATTTTTCACCAGTAGCTTTGGCCTTTTCAGCTATTGTCGCTGGAAATATGGCTGACTTTGTCCTTATCGAGGGAGTGCATGTTCTCGACTTTAAATTTATGGCGTTCGCCTATTTCATTTTTATTACCACGTTGTTTGTTTTTCCGTTACTATTTTTTGTGGAGAAACTTACTGATGCTAGAGAGCAAAGCATATTCGAAAATAATGATTACGCCAATGGAATTTTCAGGGAACTACAATCCAAAGTTGCGTTGAAAAGTTTTAATCAAGTGAATGCCGAAGATATGGATTCACCACAATTTTCAGCAGTTTGCGATATGAGTGGTGTGTTTAGTAATGTATTGAATATGAAAACATTACCATTTACTGTAAAAGATCTTTTACCACTATGGGGAATGACTGCATTACCTTTTGTTTTCGTGGTATTTATCGAATTTCCAATAATTGATGTTCTTAAAAAGGTCTTATCCCTGCTTGTTTAACTATTTGAAACAATTTTTGCGCTATTAGAAAAAATATGATATCAACTACAGAAATATAATAATTAACAAAAAAAATAATAATTAAAACCAAAAATCATGAAACAGCTAAATTTAGTGCTTATCTTATTTTTATGTATTGGAATAACAAAAATCACTGCACAATCAGATACAAAAGCTGATGTTGCAATGATTAAAAAAAACCTTGCCGATAGCAACGCCAATATGAAAAAATACGAGTGGATCGAAACCACTAAAGTTTTTGTAAAAGGAGAACAAAAATCGGCCAAGCAGAAACAATGCTATTATGCTGTAGATGGTAAATTGACTAAAGTTGATATTGGTGGTGGTGCTGAGGAAAAGAAAAAAGGAGGATTGCGAGGAAAGATTATCGAAAACAAAAAAGAAGAAATGTCGGACTATGCCAAAAAAGCAATTGCTAAAATCCAGACGTATTTGCCACCCTCTTCAGAGAAAATTCAAAAAGTGTATGGAGCAGGCAAAACTACCGTTCAAATATTGGAACCCAACACCAAATTTAAACTCAATTTTCCAGATTATAATGAAACTGGGGACAATCTAGCGGTAGCTATCAACAAACCAAAACAAAAGATTATGGCTATAGATGTTAGCACTGCTGTCGATGATTCCAAGGAAAAAGTGGTATTTAATATAACCTATAGCGATTTACCTGATGGAACTCAATATGCAGCTACAACAAAACTCGATGCACCTGCAAAAGACTTGAAAATCGTAATTGAAAATTCAGGGTTCAAAAATGCTGCGGGTAAATAAAAATAAATTTCACGAAAGGTATCGTATGGAAAATAGTACGGTAAACCAAAGTAAGAGTGTTTATCGGTAATATAAAATAGTTATATAAACATAAATAAAAATAGTATGAATACAAAATTTACAATCACGTCGGTTTTCTTGTTGATGGTGCAGATTGCATTTAGCCAATCTACAGGATCACAAATAGGAGGCAAAAGGCCCAATATTGTAGTAATCCTTGGCGATGATTTGGGTTACTCGGACATGGGTATGTTTGGGAGTGAAATAAAAACCCCAAATCTGGATGCGCTTGCAGCAAACGGAACTCGCTTCACCAATTACTACACACAGCCCAGTTGCTCTCCCACAAGGTCTATGCTATTAACGGGGCAAGATACGCACATCAATGGTTTAGGTGCCATGGATGAGTGGACCGCCCCCAACCAGATGGGGAAAGCAGGGTACGAAGGGAATGTGAGTACCAGTTTGGTAACCATGCCTCAATTATTGAAAGATGCAGGGTATCACACCTACATGGTTGGCAAGTGGCACCTTGGTAAAGCACCGGATAAGATTCCAGCCGCCCGTGGCTTTGAAAGAGATTTTACTCTGCTTGACGGTATGGGAAGCTATTGGGACATGACCAATATGACAGCACTCAATCATACTTCAGTGTTTACAGAAGATGGAAAATACTTGACCAAACTTCCGAAAAACTATTACGCTACGAAAACGTATACTGATAAGCTGATCAATTTTATTGATGAGGGAAAAAAAGATGGTAAACCCTTCTTTGC
>NZ_JBIPPD010000004.1:0-36294 GCF_044368625.1 Flavobacterium sp.
TTGCTTTCCGACCTTTTTTTGCGTGAAGTATTGATTTTGTTGGTTTTTTCGACCTTTTTAGGATTGTGTATTTATATACTTTTGGTTATGCCCCCCTTACCTTATTTGCAAAGTAAATCCAAAGTAATAAAATGAGTAAAAACTATTTTCCAGAAAAAAGCATACCGAAAGTATATTGTTATACAGATACCCGTTTTGCAAATTGTATAAAAGTAGGTTATACTACTAAAAGTGCTGGGGAACGAGTTGCTGCACAATATCCCGTTAAATTGCCTAATATGAGTCACGAAATCATATTAGAGGAATTAGCAATACGAAATGATGGAACCCTTTTTACAGATAAAGACATTCACAAATTGTTGAATGCAAAAAAAGTAAAACACATAAACGGGGAATGGTTTGAATGTTCATTAAAAGAGGTTAAAGCTTGTATTCTAGAAATTAAAACTGGAGTTGTTAATGAAGACAAACGCACACTTGATTTTGGTTTAAGACCGGAACAAGCGGATGCCGTAAACAAGACAGAAACCTATTTTAGAAGTTATAAAAAAGAAAACAAAGATCATATACCACACTTTCTTTGGAATGCTAAAATGCGTTTTGGTAAAACGTTTACCACCTATCAATTAGCTAAAAAAATGGGATGGACTAAAATATTAGTCTTAACCTTTAAACCCGCTGTACAAAGTGCGTGGAAAGACGATCTAGAATCGCATTTGGATTTTCAAGGTTGGCAGTTTGTTTCTAACAAAGAAGATGATTTGAGTTTTGAGAATATAGACACTAAAAAACCTTTTGTATTTTTTGGGTCCTTTCAAGATTTGTTAGGTAAAAATTCAGCAGGTGGAATAAAGTCCAAAAATGAATGGGTACACACTACTAATTGGGATTGTGTTGCTTTTGACGAATATCATTATGGCGCTTGGAGAGAAAACGCCAAAGAACTTTTTGAAGCCGAAAGTAAAAAAGAACAAGAATTTGGAGAAGGACTTGGTGTTGACTATTTTGATGAAAGCGTCATGCCAATTACCACTAATCACTATTTGTATTTATCCGGAACTCCATTTAGAGCCATTGGCTCAGGAGAATTCATAGAAGAGCAAATTTTTAACTGGACCTACTCCGACGAACAAAAAGCAAAAACAGAATGGAAGGGAGATAAAAATCCTTACTCTTCTTTGCCTAGAATGGTAATGCTAACGTACCAAATGCCCGATACTATTATTGAAGTGGCAATGAAAGGCGAGTTTAATGAATTTGATTTGAATGTTTTCTTTTCTGCTGATGGCGAAGGAGAAAACGCGAAATTTAAATACGAAAATGAAGTTCAAAAATGGTTAGATTTGATTAGAGGAAATTTAGCGGAAACAACTATTGATAATTTGAAAATGGGTGCAAAAAAACCACCAATGCCATTTTCACACGCTAAACTTTTAAACGTTTTACAACATACCTTTTGGTTTTTACCAACAGTTGCTTCTTGCTTTGCCATGAGGAATTTAATCGATCAAAAGCAAAACAAATTTTATCACGATTATAAAGTGGTAGTGAGTGCAGGTACTGGAGCAGGTATTGGTGTTGAAGCCTTAAAACCAGTAGAAAAAGCTTTAGGTAATCCATTGCTTACTAAAACAATTACTCTTTCTTGTGGTAAACTGACTACTGGAGTTTCTGTAAAACCGTGGACAGGAATTTTTATGTTGCGTAATTCATCAAGTCCCGAAACCTATTTTCAAGCTGCATTTAGAGTGCAAACTCCTTGGACAGTAAAAAATCCAGATAAAAATGCACCAAATCGTGAAGAAATAATCAAACACGAATGTTATGTGTTTGATTTTGCACCTGATAGAGCATTAAGACAAATTGCCGATTATAGTTGCCGATTAAATGTAGGGGAAAGCAATCCAGAAAAGAAAGTAGAAGAATTCATCAACTTCTTACCAGTTTTAGCTTATGATGGTAGCTCAATGAAAGAAATTGATGCTGCTGGTATTTTGGATATTGCAATGAGTGGAACAACAGCCACACTATTAGCAAGACGTTGGGAAAGTGCATTATTGGTTAATGTTGATAATTTCACATTACAACGATTGATGGATAATGAGGCTGCAATGCAAGCCTTAAGTAAAATTGAAGGATTTAGAAATATAAATCAAGATATTGAAACTATTATCAATAAATCGGAATCAATAAAGAAAGCTAAAGCCGAAGCAAATGAAAAAGATTTAACTCCAAAAGAGAAAAAAGAACTTTCTGACGAAGAAAAAGAATACAAAAACATCAGAAAACAAATTCAAGAAAAGTTAATTAAGTTCGCTACAAGAATTCCAGTTTTCATGTACTTGACTGATTATAGAGAGAGAAGTTTAAAAGATGTAATTACACAATTAGAACCAGCTTTGTTTAAGAAAGTAACAGGATTGAATGTTAAAGATTTTGAATTACTAGTTAGCCTTGGTGTTTTTAATAGTGCATTAATGAATGATGCTGTATATAAATTCAAACGATACGAAGATGCAAGTTTATCATATTCGGGTATAAATAAACATCCTGAAGATAAAATAGGTCTCTATGATACAGTTATAAGTGTGGAGGAATTTAAAAAAGAATTTAATAATACGGTGGAAAAATAAAAACGAGATACAACAGCAAGGGTTTCGGTTCGGTTGATAGCCGAACGGAAGTAGTAATGAACAACCTCTTATTTTTATCGGGAAAACCAGCAAAAATCAGTCATCCTTCTAGATTTGTCATTAAAATGTCTGATTATCCCGAAGGTTCGGTATCAAGAGGATTGAATATCCTCTTTTTTTGTGGGGCAAAATCAAGGTAGTTTTCGCGTGTTTTCCTGTTCCGATTCTGAAACTTCGGGGCATAATTGAGAAATTTTATCCACGCCTGAATTCGTTGGTGATTTTTTTATCAATTTCCCACGGTTGAAACCGTGGACGATATTGATATAAGAAACTTTTCTATACTTAGGACTCCATCGAAAAGGACATTCTTATATAACATAGGTTATTTTTCACTCACAAAACTGGATGCACATCCATCCTTAAACCCCTAGCCCAGATAGAGCCGATAGCCCGGAAGTAAAAAAGCCAAGCTTTCCTGCCCAAAAAGAGCGACCTAAGGAGCTCCTTTTTGGGCTTGGAAAACTGGCTTTTTTACTGAGGACTAAAGGTGATAGCTGGATGAAGCTCCTGAAAAGACAACTTTTAAAACATAGAAAATGGAACTTCTGGAGGAAAAATATTTTTGAGAATCGCTAAATTGACAGCAAAAAAGGCACAAAAAAAAACCGTCTCAAATAGTGAGACGGTTTTATATTTTAGTGCTTATTGAGATTTAAACTTCAGGAGCATTGTTGTGTAATTCTTCGATACGCTTGGTGTCTGCTTTTGAGATGGTATCTACTAAAATTGGTGTTGCGATAAATAGAGACGAATACGTTCCTACAATCATACCAATTAACATGGCAAAGATGAATCCTCGGATGGACTCGCCACCGAAAATAAACATTACTACAAGTACCAAAATCAGCGTTAACGAAGTATTGATGGTTCTTGACATTGTTGAGTTTACCGACTTGTTTACAATATCGTGGAACGAACCTTTGGTTTTACCACCTAAATATTCCCGTACACGGTCGAATACAATTACGGTATCGTTCATCGAATACCCAATTACGGTTAAAATTGCAGCAATAAAATGCTGATCGATTTCCATTCCGAAAGGTGCCCATTTCCACATGATGGCGTAGATACCCAATACAAAAATAACGTCGTGCGCTACCGCAGCGATGGCGCCAAGACTGTACTGCCATTTACGGAAACTGATGGTTAAGTATAGGAACACAATTGCCATTGCCCCTAAAACCGCCCAGTAGGAGTTGGTTTTGATGTCTTCTGCAACAGTTGGCCCTACTTTTGAAGCTGATAAAATTCCGAGACTTTTACCGTCATATGCATTTACAAACTTTTCATAAGTCATATCTGCACCATAGTGTTTTTTCAAACCGTTAAAAAGCATTTTATTTACTTCTTCATCGGCTTCTACACCTACTACATCTACTTTATACTTGGTTGTAATTTTCAATTGGTTGGCTTCACCAAAGACTTTGGCTTCTACTCCACCACCGAAAACAGCATTTAATTCTTCTTTTACTTCATCGGTTGGAACGGCTTTGTCAAAACGAACTTGGAACGTTCTACCACCTACAAAATCCACCCCTTGGTTCAAACCATTTGTTGATAAAGCTACAATACTTCCTATAACTACGATTGCTGAAAAGATGTAGGTATATTTCTTGAAACCTAAGAAATCAAAATTGAAATTTGTAAAGAAATTTTTAGAGAAATCAGTTACAAATCGCAATGCTTTTCCTTTGTAGATATCGCGATCCAATAGAATTCTGGTTATGAAAATAGCTGTAAACAAAGAGGTAAAAATACCGATTAGCAATGTTAGAGCAAATCCTTGAATAGGTCCTGTACCGAATATAAACAATACAATACCTGTAAGAATATGTGTCACGTTGGCATCCACAATCGAACGCATCGCACCCGTCCAACTGTACGATTCGCTAACAGCAACATCTAATGTTTTACCCATTCGTAACTCTTCCTTGGCGCGTTCAAATATAATGATGTTCGCATCCACAGCTGTACCCATTGTCAAAACAATACCGGCAATACCAGGCAAAGTCAATACAAAACCAAAACTCGCCATTACTCCAAAAAGGAATAATAAATTGACTGCCAAAGCGATGTTGGCATACCAACCTGCTTTACCGTAATAAACGATCATCCATAAGGAAACCAATAACAATCCGAACAAAGCAGAATTGATACCGCTATCAATGGCTTCTTGACCCAAGGATGGTCCTACCACTTCTGATTGAATAATATCAGCAGCAGCTGGAAGTTTACCTGCTTTCAATACGTTAGCTAAATCTTTGGTTTCTGCTACGGTAAATGCTCCCGAAATTTGAGAATTTCCACCTGCAATAGCACCCGTTGTTACACCTGGAGCAGAATACACTACATCATCTAATACGATTGCAATGTTTCGTTGTTCTCTGTAGGCTTTTCCGGTTAATTCTTCCCAAGTTTTTGCTCCAGCACCATTCATTTGCATGGAAACACTTGGTTTACCCATCGCATCAAATTCGTCTCTTGCCTCAGTGATTACACCGCCACTCATTGGAGCTGCATTGTCTCTGTTGCCTTTTAAAGCATAAAGTGCTAACGATTCTGACTCAACACCTTTGTCATTTTTAATAGTCTCTGGTTTACCCCAAACAAATTTGGCATATCGTTGATCACCTTGCAATAAATTACGAATGTCTTGACGTTTAAAATATCCGTTGATTGCAGCAGTATCTTTTGGAGAAAACAAGGCTAAAACCGGCCCTCCACCTTGTCCGATAATTTTATCAAACAATGGGTTGTTTCCTTTTTCATTGGCTGTTGAATCTGCATCGGTCAATAATGCTGCCAAAGTGTCTTTTGCTACTGGAGCCGTTTCTTTAGTAGCCACTTCTGTTTTTTGCAAAGCAGTATTTGCAGCACCTAAAAATCCACCAATTTCATCCACTTTATAAGTTTCCCAGAACTCTAATTGAGCGGTACTCGATAATAATTTTTTGATACGATCCACATCTTTCGCACCTGGAAGTTCAACCAAGATACGTCCAGATTCTCCTAATTTTTGAATGTTAGGTTGTGTAACGCCAAACTTGTCAATACGTTTTCTTAAAACTAAGAAAGCACTATTTACAGATTCGTCTACTTTTCTACGGATTACTTTTTCTGCTTCAGCATCCGTCATTTTAAAGTTAATTCCGTCTGCACCTTGCATATTTTTATTCGCAAAAATGTCTGGAGAAGCCAATTTGGTTTTTCCTTGCGCATTTTCGTTGAATGCAATGAAGAAGGCATCAATATAGGTTTGATTTCCTTTTAAATTTTTGGTAGCATCATCCAACGATTTGTTAAAAATGGCGTCTTTAGAATTGTTGGCCAATCCTTTCAACACATCTTTAACTGAAATTTGAAGGATTACGTTGATACCTCCTTCAAGATCCAAACCTTTGTTGATTTTTTTATCTTTTACTTCATTGTATGTAAACATTCCCAGAAATACATCTTGTTTACCTACGGAATCCAAATAAGCAATTTCTTTTTCACTGTTTCCATTTGCAAACGCTTTTGCTTTGCTTTCGACGTTACTTGCCACAAATGTGAAAGAAAGTTGGTAAATACTTACCAATGCAAACAAAATTGCAAAAAATTTAATAAGTCCTCTATTCTGCATTATTACTAATAATTAATTAATTTGATTGTATTTTGGTGTTTTTACTCATAAATTGACATTAAAATTTAAAGAATAATTAAAATTCTTCAATTTCCAATGTCTCCGCTATTTTTAAAACGAGCAAATATATAATTTAGATAAAGATTAACCAATTTATTTCTTAATTAATCTTAAAAAAAAGACTGCAGGTCGTGCAGTCTTTTTTTTATTTTTTAAATTACAAACTACTTTAAATTTGCATTTAATTCGGCATTCATACTTCTTACGGCAGTCGCGCTTTTTGCAAACATTGCTTTTTCGGCATCATTTAATGAAATGGATACGATTTCTTCGATACCATTTCGGCCGATGATACAAGGAACACCGATACAAATGTCGCTTTCGCCGTATTCTCCCTCTAAAAATACAGAGCAAGCAATCATTTTCTTTTGGTTGTTCAAAATGCTATCTACCAAATAAGCTACCGAAGCTCCAGGTGCATACCAAGCTGAAGTTCCCAACAAACCTGTTAGTGTTGCACCACCTACCATTGTATCGGCTGCAACTTTGTCCAATTGTTCTTGTGAAAGAAACTCAGAAACGGGAATTCCGTTGTAAGAAGCCAATCGTGTTAAAGGAATCATCGTAGTATCTCCGTGTCCGCCAATAACCATAGCAGAAATGTCTCCTTGTGGTTTGTCCAACGCTTTTGATAAGTAATATCTAAAACGGGAACTGTCTAAAGCGCCACCCATTCCGATGATTCTGTTTTTTGGTAAACCTGTTGCTTTTAATGCCAAGTAAGTCATTGTATCCATTGGGTTAGAAACCACAACGATAATGGCATTTGGCGAATTGGCCAATACACTTTCTGAAACTGATTTTACAATCCCAGCATTGATACCAATTAATTCTTCGCGCGTCATTCCAGGTTTTCTAGGAATTCCTGAAGTAATTACGACAACATCACTGTTTGCCGTTTTTGTATAATCGTTTGTAACACCGGATAATTGCGTATTAAATCCTGTATTTGAAGCACATTGCATAATGTCCATCGCTTTACCTTCAGCAAAACCTTCTTTAATATCTAACAAAACTACTTCACTTGCAATTCCTCTGTAAGAAATTACATCTGCACAAGATGCTCCAACGTTTCCAGCACCAATTATTGTAACTTTCATATTATGTTGTGTTTTAAATTTATGAATTAGAATTTATATTGTAATGAAACATTTGAATTTACAAATTTACCAAAAGCAAGGGTTGTTTGCACAAAAAACCGATTAAAATCCAGTCGCCCTGAAACTTCACCTATACAATTAAACTTATTCCTAGCAATGGATTTGAGCTCCCCATTTAATACATCTTGTAAGGGCAAAATCTCTTCAATAGCACCTTTTTCGCCTTTTACTTTGTACTCAAACTCACTGGTATTGGCAATAATTCCTGACGAAAGTTCAAATTTACTCCACTTTTTAGAACCATTAATTTGAAATTGCCAAGTATCAATCAAACTGTTTAATGCATTGAAACCAAGGTTTCCGTATTGCGTTTCCACGTCCAGAAAATTAACACTCAAATCTTCTTTTGCATAAGCAACCAAAGCTGAAATGTAGAACTTTTTATCCTCAATTTTTGTAAAATACTGACTAATCGAGTGCTTAAAACCCAATCCGTACACTTGATAAGAAACATTTTTCAAATTAATTGTTGGCGAAAATTTAGCAATAGCTTCGGTTCCAAAACCAATTCCTAACGAACCTTGAATGTAGGGATAAACCACCACTTCGCGGTCGACACCTTCTGGACTTTTCAATGAAACATCGCTTCCGCCTAAAACCCCGCTTAATGTTACATATTGATCACTTCCCAAAGCCGTTGGCGTCAAAGCTGAATCTTGTCCTTCGATTTGAAAAAAGCTTAAATCTGAATTATTCAGTCGGAAACTTCTATCGGATTTTGGAACAAAAAAAGTATTGACATGCAAACCTAATGTAAAATCCCACAATTCGGCTTTTTGAGGGGTATTCACCCAACTCGAAGCCGCTTGATATACAGCAGCATCAGCGGCCGGTGAAACATATAAATCGGTAAAGTAAATCGCATCCTGAATCAAATTACCAATAGCTGGATCAATTGCTGGATTTTGCGCAACAGCCTTAACATTAGCCAAATAGAGTAATACAAATATCCCTACTATGTATTGGAATTTATGCATCGATTTTGGCGTAAACCGCATTTTTTTCGATGAATTCTCTTCTAGGCGGCACCTCATCACCCATTAACATCGAGAAAACCTGATCGGCTTCTGCCAAACTGTCGATTGTAACTTTACGAAGCGTTCTGAAATTAGGATCCATTGTAGTTTCCCACAACTGTTCCGCATTCATTTCTCCAAGACCTTTGTACCGTTGAATAGCAGCGCTTCCACCCATTCGATCATTGGCTTGATCACGCTGTACGTCGTTCCATGCGTACTCCTTTTTAGTTCCTTTTTTAACCAAATAAAGCGGTGGAGCAGCAATGTACACGTGTCCTTCTTCGATGAGTTCACGCATGAATCGGAAAAAGAAGGTCAATATTAAGGTAGAAATGTGACTACCATCGACGTCGGCATCACACATAATAATTACTTTGTGGTACCGTAATTTTTCCAGATTTAAAGCTTTACTATCTTCAGCAGTCCCGATAGTAACTCCTAAAGCAGTAAATATATTTCGGATTTCTTCGTTCTCAAAAACTTTGTGTTGCATCGCTTTTTCGACATTCAAAATCTTTCCTCGTAGCGGTAATATGGCTTGAAAATTACGATCACGTCCTTGTTTTGCTGTACCACCCGCTGAATCTCCCTCGACCAGGTATACTTCGCACTTTGCAGGATCTTGTTCCGAACAATCCGATAATTTTCCTGGCAATCCACCGCCACCCATTACAGTTTTGCGTTGTACCATTTCACGCGCTTTTTTGGCTGCATGACGTGCTTGGGCTGCTAAAATTACTTTTTGAATGATGATTCGGGCGTCATTTGGATTTTCTTCCAAATAATTTTCCAACATTTCACCAACGGCTTGACTTACTGGAGAAACCACTTCTCGATTTCCAAGCTTGGTTTTTGTTTGCCCCTCAAACTGTGGCTCTTGCACTTTAACCGAAATGATCGCCGTCAAACCTTCGCGGAAATCATCTCCAGCAATTTCGAACTTCAGTTTATCTAACATTCCCGAAGCATCTGCATACTTCTTTAAGGTTCGGGTCAATCCGCTTCTGAAACCTTGTAAATGCGTACCTCCCTCATGGGTATTGATGTTATTTACGTAGGAAAAAATATTTTCGGAGTAACTTGTATTGTAGATTAGGGCGACTTCAACAGGAATTTCACCTTTTTCGTTGTCCATTGAAATTACATGGGAAATAATTGGCTCCCGATTGCCATCCAAATAACGAATGTATTCCTTTAAACCTTCTTGAGAATGGTAAACTTCTGTTTTAAATTCACCCTTTTCATCCTTATCCCGTTTATCTGTAAATGTAATCGTAATCCCTTTATTCAAATACGAAAGTTCGCGCATTCTTGCGGATAACGTATCGTATGAAAATTCGATGGTTTGTGTAAAAATGGAATCATCTGGATAAAAAGTCTGTCGCGTACCTCGCTTATCGGTTTCCCCAATTTGTTTTACAGGATAAACTGCTTTTCCACGAGCGTATTCTTGTTCATACACTTTTCCGTCTTTAAAAACGGTAGAAATCATTTTGTTAGAAAGCGCATTCACGACCGAAACACCCACACCGTGCAAACCTCCCGAGACTTTGTAGGAATCTTTATCAAATTTACCTCCGGCACCAATCTTCGTCATTACAACTTCCAATGCCGAAACGCCTTCTTTTTTATGAATATCAACTGGAATTCCTCGACCGTTATCTTCAACTGTGACGGAACCATCTTCATTAATCCATACACCGATGGTATCACAATGACCACCCATTGCCTCATCAATGGAGTTATCAACTACTTCATAAACCAAATGGTGTAATCCTCTCACGCCAACATCACCGATATACATGGAAGGCCGCATTCTAACGTGCTCCATTCCTTCTAATGCTTGAATATTATCTGCCGAATAATTTTGTTTATTGATTTCTTCGCTCATTTTAAGTCTTATTCTGTATGAATTTTGTTTAACGAACAAATATAGGGAAACGCAAGTACATGGGAAATCAAATACGCAATTAGGAGGCGTAAGTTATTAACATTTTTATCTTAAAAACCCTTAAATCAGTATTTGTGTCGCGCAAAAAGTGCTGTAAGACTTTAACAAGAAAAATTAAACAAAATGATTTGAGTTAAAACGCAAATGTTGGTTTCAAAATCTGAATTTTCAATCAAAAAAATAATTATGTTTGCCATAACAAATAACAAAATCATGAAAAAATTAGCACTTAGTACGTTGTTGACTTTAGGTTTTATAGTGGCTTCCAATGCTCAAGGAAAGGGAGATGTTGAATTTGGTGTAAATGTGGGTTACAATTCTTCTACAGTGACCGTTAGCAATTCAATTTTCCAGCCAGATTCAGGTAGTGGCGTAAACTTTGGCGTTGCCGCTGATTATTTCTTTTCTGAGGATTGGAGTATTAAAGGAAAATTAATCTACGATCAAAAAGGTTGGAATAACATCGGATATGTAAATGGGAACATCTTTTACAACACCAACTACAATTTAAATTATATTACAATTCCAGTAATGGCAAACTGGCATTTTGGACGAACATCCAACTGGAATTTAAACTTTGGCCCGTATGCTGGATTTCTTATGAGTGCAAAAGAAACCCGAGGCGGCCTTGATATTAAAGATGGCTTTAACAAAAATGATTTTGGACTGGCTTTCGGAATAGGGGTAAAAATTCCAGTTTCCCCAAAATTAAAAATAAATATCGAATACGAAGCACAAAGCGGTCTTTCGAACGCTTTCACAACAGATAATCCTGATCAAATATATAACGTCCGAGGAGCGTTTAACGTCGGAATAAACTTTCTGATGAAATAAATTCTAGAAAAAATACCGTTTGAAACCCAATCCAAACGGTATTTTTTTTATAAATCATTTTCTCCTTTATTTTCTTCTAAATCGTCGTGGTTGTCGCCACCAATAGAATAATAATTATTTTCTTCATCTTCGCTGCCTACATCTTCCATGTCGTCATCAAGTTCGGCACCAGGAACGTCTAAATCAGAACCTGAACGTATCTTATTAAAATCCAGTTCCTCTGGATTTTCTGCACTTAAATCAGCGGGAGTTTGCTTCAATCTTGAAGTATCACTTGGATCAATATCTTCTTCCTTTTTGCCTTCGCGGTAGATGTCTTCACTTGGCGGATAATTCAAAAATTCAGGCGCTTTTGCATCATTATGAGATTCTTTCGAATTGTTTTTTTCAGTAGTATTCATGGGTTCAAAATTTAAATATTAGTTACCTAAAATTATGCTGAAACACCTAGAAATCCTTTACAGAATTCGTCTTTTATGTATCATTATTTTACAAAAAAAGTCTGCCGTTAAGCAGACTTCTTCAGTATAAACCCAATCAATTTTACATATGAATTACTTCGTCGTAAGCTGCGGCAACGGCTTCCATCACCGCTTCACTCATCGTTGGATGAGGGTGAATGGTTTTTAAAACTTCGTGACCTGTAGTTTCTAACTTGCGTCCTAAAACGGCTTCTGCAATCATGTCGGTAACGCCTGCACCAATCATGTGACAGCCCAACCATTCGCCGTACTTGGCATCAAAAATAACTTTTACAAATCCGTCAGGCGTTCCAGCCGCTTTAGCTTTACCTGAAGCGGAAAAAGGGAACTTTCCGATCTTTAAATCGTATCCTTTTTCTCTAGCCGCTTTTTCGGTTAAACCAACTGAAGCAATTTCTGGCGTAGCATAAGTACAACCGGGTATGTTTCCGTAATCAATAGGATCTACATGCATACCTGCAATTTTCTCTACGCAAGTAATTCCCTCTGCGGAAGCAACGTGAGCCAAAGCTGGACCAGGCACTACATCTCCAATGGCGTAATACCCAGCCACATTGGTTTGGTAAAAATCATTCACCACAATTTTATCTCTATCAGTTGAAATACCTACTTCTTCTAATCCGATATTTTCGATATTTGATTTGATTCCCACTGCTGAAAGAATGATGTCAGCCTCTAAAATCTCTTCTCCCTTGGCTGTTTTTACAGTTGCTTTGACACTTGAGCCTGAAGTATCTACTTTTTCAACAGAAGCGTTGGTCATGATTTTCACACCCGCTTTCTTCATCGAACGCTCCATTTGTTTTGAAATATCCTCGTCTTCTACAGGAACGATATTTGGCATAAATTCAACGATGGTAACATCAGTTCCCATAGCATTATAAAAATGTGCAAACTCGACGCCAATGGCACCTGAACCCACGATAATCATCGATTTTGGCTGTTCGGCCAAGGTCATTGCTTGACGGTATCCAATTACTTTTTTACCATCTTGTGGCAAGTTTGGCAACTCACGAGAACGAGCGCCTGTGGCAATAATAATATGGTCGGCTGCATATTCGGTTACTTTACCGTCTTTATCCGTCACATCGATTTTCTTTCCGGTTTTGATTTTTCCTGAACCGTCAATCACGTCGATTTTATTTTTTTTCATCAAAAACTGAATGCCTTTACTCATTCCATCGGCAACACCTCTAGAACGTTGCACTACGGCAGTAAAATCTTTATCGTATTCTGAAATAGTCAAACCATAGTCGGAAGCGTGCTTCAAATAATCGAAAACTTGAGCCGATTTCAACAAAGCTTTTGTAGGAATACAACCCCAATTTAAGCAAACGCCACCTAAATTTTCTTTTTCGATTACCGCAGTTTTAAACCCCAATTGAGATGCTCGAATTGCAGTTACATAACCACCTGGACCACTTCCTAAAACAATAATATCGTATTTCATTTTTTATTTTATTTAATTTTTGTACAATTAAAATACGCCACAGCGTATTTTAAACTCAGTATTTGCAATCACTTTTTTTTGACGTAGCGAAATTAAGCAATTATTCTGTTTTTCAAAAACATCAAAGTTGTTTATTTTTATATGAAAATCAGAATAGTTTGTTATCCAATTTTCTCTACAGCAAACTGCGAATCATACAATCGCTTGTAATAACCATTTTCACGATTGACCAATTCTGAGTGGGTTCCTTGTTCGACAATCAAGCCTTTGTCCATCACTATAATTTTATTTGCATTGATAATGGTGGCCAATCGATGGGCAATTACAATCGAGGTTCTTCCTTTAGTAATGGTTTCGGTCGCTCTTTGTATCAATTCCTCTGAGTACGTATCGATCGAAGAAGTGGCTTCGTCTAAAATCAAAATACTTGGGTTACTGACATAAGCCCTAAGAAAAGCGATTAATTGCCGTTGACCAGAAGACAACATTACCCCACGTTCTTTGACATTATAATCATAGCCGTTGGGCAAATCCATAATAAAAGAATGTACTCCAATATTTTTCGCAGCCGCAATCACTTCTTCCCTTGAAATGGCTGCATTATTAAGTGTAATGTTGTTGTAAATGGTATCTGCAAAAAGAAAAACATCTTGTAAAACGACAGCAATTTGCTTCCTTAAGGATTCCAGTGAATAGTTGTTGATGTCTTCATTGTCAATACAAATCGATCCTTTATTGATTTCGTAAAACCGATTGAGTAAATTGATAATAGTTGATTTCCCAGCACCTGTGGAACCAACAATAGCAACGGTTTCGCCAGGTTTTACTTTTAGGTTAATCCCTTTGATCACTTCTTCATTTTCTAAGTAACCAAAATGCACGTTTTTAAATTCAATTTCTCCTTGAAATACAGGTGCTACAATCGTCCCTTTATCTTGAATCTGGTCTTGCGTGTCCAAAATATCAAAAACACGATTGGCGGCAATCATTCCCATTTGCATCTCGTTGAACTTATCTGCAATTTGACGTAATGGATTGAACAGCATCGAAATAAACATCGTGTAGGAAAACAAATCTCCGAAAGTAGTATTTAAATCGCCTCCGAGAATCCGAGTCCCGCCGTACCAAACCACCATTCCTAAAGTCAGCGACGAAATAATATCGGCAACAGGAAAAAATATGGAGTTGTACCATACGGTTTTAATCCACGCTTTTTTGTGCTTGTCGTTAATTTGGCTAAATTTTTGCGCTTCAATGGTTTCGCGATTAAACAATTGTACAATTTTCATTCCCGTAACGCGCTCTTGAACAAAGGTATTCATATTGGAAATTTGTGTCCGAACCTCCTCGAAGGCGACTTGCATTTTCTTTTGAAAAATTCGTGTGGCAATTACTAAAATAGGCATTGCTACAAAAACAATCCAAGTGAGTTTCCAATTCATGTAAAACATAAAAATCAGTACAACAACCATTTTCAATAAATCACTCACAATCATGAACAAACCCTGACTGAAAATTCTTGCAATGGCTTCAATATCCGAAACAGACCTTGTAACCAATTGACCAACAGGAGCATTGTCAAAATATTTCATTCGGAAACTCAAGAGGTGTTTGAACAATTTTGTTCGAATATCTTTGACGATATCTTGACCTAACCAATTGGCCCAATACACAAAGTAAAATTGGGAAATTACCTCAAGCAGCAAAACGATTCCCATTAAAATAATGTAGAACAACAATCCTTTACTATCATTAGTTTGAATGTATCCGTCCACGGTTTGTTTTAACAAGTAAGGTCGAAGTGCTGCAAATAGTGAAAGTGAAATTGCCCAGACAATTACGCTGTTGAAACGCCATTTATAGGGCTTGGTATAAACCATTATTCGCTTAAAAACCTTGGTATCGAATGCTTTTGCTTTCATTTAATTATTTTGAACTTGCCCATTTCAAAAGGCAAATCGATTTTTATTATTGAATATAATCGTATTTAATTTGCGTTAAATATAGTCCGTGTGCGGGAACCGAAAAACCTGCTTTTCGACGGTCTTTACTTTCAATTATCGTTTTGAATTCTGATTTTGAAATTTTTCCTAAGCCCACATTAACCAAAGTTCCTACAATGGCGCGAACCATATTTCGCAGAAAACGATCGGCTGAAATGGTAAAAATCAAGTGGTCGTTTTCTTTTTTCCAAAAAGCTTCCGTAATGGCACAATTGAACGTATTTACGTCGGTGTTGATTTTAGAAAAACACTGAAAATCGGTAAACACCAACAGTAATTTAGCGGCATCATTCATTGCTTCAACATCCAAATCTTTTGCATAATACCAACTCAATTCTTGTTGAAATACATTTTTCGCCGTGTTAATTTTGTATTCATAGGTTCTTTGTGTGGCATCAAAACGGGCATGTGCATTTTCGTCGACTTCAATTATTCTTGAAACGGCAATGTCTTTTGGTAAAAACGAATTGAGTTTGTACGCAACGACGTCTGAATTAACTGGATTTTCATAATCAAAATGAGCAAACATTTGACTTGCATGTACACCCGTATCGGTTCGGCCGGCTCCCATAACTTCCAAGTCGCTTTTTTTTAAAACTACCGAAAGAGCTTTGGTAAGTGTTTCTTGTACAGAAGTAGCGTTGGGTTGGTATTGCCAACCGTGATAGTTTGTTCCGTTGTAAGAAAATTCTATAAAAAACCGCAAACCACTAATAATTTAAGAGGACAAAGATACTTTTTTAATGGTGAAATAATTAAATTTCATTTACAACAAAATGTTAATTTGAATTTGAAATCAAATGGGTAAATTTGCACTTCACCCTAGCCCAGATAGAAGTGAATCCCGATAAATATCGGGAGGAACGGATAGCTGGACACGAGCGAAGCGAACTGACGAAGTAAATAGCTCCTAAAAAATCTCACTTGAAAAAAATTCTTTTGCTATCGGATACCCACAGTCATCTTGACGATAAAATTTTGAAATACGTCAATTTAGCCGATGAAGTTTGGCATGCTGGCGATATTGGCGACTTAAAAGTGACGGATGAGTTGAAAAAGCACAAACCACTTCGAGCCGTTTTTGGCAATATTGATAATGCAGAAGCTCGACTGGAATTTCCGTTGAACAACCGTTTTTTTTGCGAAGGCGTTGATGTTTTAATCACGCATATTGGCGGATATCCGGGAAAATACAATGCCGCAATTAGGGAAGAATTGACACAAAATCCGCCTAAATTATTTATTTGTGGGCACTCGCATATATTAAAAGTAATGTACGACAAGAAGCTGAATTTCCTGCACATGAATCCTGGAGCTGCAGGAATTTCAGGGTTTCATCAAGTGCGTACAATGTTGCGCTTTGAAATTGACGGCGATAAAGTGCAGCAATTAGAGATTATTGAACTGGGGAATCGGGGTTAGTTTTTGATTATTTTCTTAAAAACGACTTTTCCTTCGTGCTGGATTTTAACGAGATAAACACCACTTGACCAATCTGTTGTTTGTATTTTAGCTTCAACCTCTGAAGTTAACTGAGCCATTTTGCGTCCTTGCAAATCATAAATTGAGATTTGACTTCTTTCATTTGTTTGAATAATTAGGTAATCATTAAATGGCAAGGGAAAAATTATGGTATTTTCGGCAGTAAATTTTTCTGTACTTAAAGAACATTCGACGGGAAATCCTGGCACGGTTGCTAGTGTTCCGTTGATAACCGACCAGTTTTCCCAAGTTCCTCCACTACCCGACTGCCAGTTTGATAAATCAAAATAATTAGATCCTGCGGTTGTGCCTGCCACTTTGTACACTTTTACCGCTTGACCATTGTTGTTCCAAGTTAGTGACGTGTTGGGCGTCATGTTTTCTGGAAAAACAGAATTGCAGTTGGTTTGCAAAAAGTAGGCAAATTCTTGATAATTGGGATAATCGCCGTAAACATAAGCTTTTCCGTCACTTTCTATGCAAATTGCAACGTACTCGTTGGCTGCAACCCCAAAACTTCGCTGGTTTAAAATTTGGGTAAGTCGTGCAAGAAATGTGGTTTGCCGACCTTTTCGATCTGGATTGTCGTAGTGCGTGTCGGTTATGGTATGCTGCAAATAGGGAATTTCCAAAAAATCGTTTCCACCAATGGTTATATTTGTTGCATAAGGATTGGCCAACGCTTGTGCAGAAGTGACTGAGCCGTTTTGAGCAGAAAAATAATATTCCCCCAAAATAGCCATTCCGGCACTTGTTCCGCCAATGGGTGCATTTTTTATATTGACATGGTTGTTGAGTGCGACTTCTGCTGCATTATTTTTGAAAAATGACAAGTAATTAAATTGGTCTCCTCCTGCAAACCAGATAAGTTCTGCATTAGCAATTTTGTCTAAAACATACGAATTTGTAGCTCCCGCTTCTGACGTTACCACCAACGTTTCTACAGAATTCACAGCAACACCTAATTGAGAATACAAGTAATTATTATAACCATTTGAACCTGATGATCGCAAAACCAAAACGTCGCCACCGTTCGCTTTTTGCAACAACCAAGTCATTGCCTCATCCGATTCTGAAGCACCTCCCATCAAACAAACTCCAAAGGAAGGCGAAGTAGTTACATTGATTGGATTTCCCGTAAAATAACTGGTATAGCCTTGACAAAATGAAAACAGTGGAAATAGAAGTATAAGTAATTTTGTTCGCATACATTTTTTTATGCAATATAATAAAAAACCAAATTCAATTCTTATTTTCCAAAAGCGGCACAAATCGAAATTCACCAAACTCGTGTTTTTCAAATTGCGTTTCATTTTTTCGAATAAGCAACGTCATAATTTGATGTTCTTCACCAAGTGGAATTACCAATCTACCGCCAATTTTAAGCTGTGCCATCAAGGGTTTTGGAATAATGGGTGCTCCAGCTGTAACAATAATACTGTCAAATGGTGCGTGATTGGGCAAGCCTTTATAACCATCGCCAAATGAAATGTGTTTGGGTCTGATACCCAATTTTGGGAGTAATAATGAAGTACTTTTAAACAATTCATTCTGGCGTTCAACTGTATAAACTTTTGCTCCAATAGCACACAAAACGGCCGTTTGATAACCCGATCCAGTACCAATTTCCAATACTTTATGGTCTTTTTGAACTTCTAACAATTGGGATTGGAAAGCTACGGTGTAAGGTTGCGAAATGGTTTGACCCGCACCTATCGGAAATGCTTTGTCTTGATACGCATAATCTTCAAAACTGGAATTCAAAAACAAATGCCGGGGTATTTTTTGAATGGCATCCAATACCGACCGATCAGTAATTCCTTTGTTTTTTAAAACAGAAATGAGTTGGTTGCGAAGTCCTTGGTGTTTGGCTGTATCTTTCAAAATAAATGGAAATGATTTCGACAAAAATAAGAAAGTAATCGCTAATTTAAATGTTGAATTTTAAATTTAAAAGCCAGAAACTTTAAACCTTCAAACTTTATTGTTTAAACAATTAATCATATTTTTGTACAAATTAGATTTTTATGATAAAAGTTGGCGTTTTAGGTGCCGGTCACTTAGGAAAAATTCATTTGCGTTTACTACAACAATCTGAAAAGTATGAATTGGTGGGATTTTACGACCCAAATCAAGAAAATGCTGAAAAAGTCGCTAAAGAATTTGGCTATACAAAATTTGATACGATTGCTAAATTGATACATGCTGTTGATGTAGTAGATATTGTAACTCCCACACTTTCACATTACAAGTGTGCGAAAGTAGCCATAAAATCAGGCAAACATGTTTTCCTTGAAAAACCGATATCTAATACGGTTGAAGAAGCAGAGGAAATCATTGCATTAGCAAAAGCATATAATGTAAAAGGGCAAGTAGGTCATGTCGAACGATTTAATCCAGCGTTCAAATCGGTAAAAAATGCAATTGAAAATCCGATGTTTATCGAAACACACCGACTGGCCGAATTTAATCCACGTGGCACCGATGTTCCTGTGGTTTTGGATTTAATGATTCACGATATTGATGCCATCTTGAGTGTGGTGAAATCGAAAGTAAAAAACATTCATGCCAGTGGCGTATCCGTAATTTCGGACACTCCAGATATTGCAAATGCCCGAATTGAATTTGAAAACGGCTGTGTGGCTAACTTAACTTCCAGCCGAATTTCATTAAAAAACATGAGAAAGTCTCGATTTTTCCAGAAAGATGCCTACATCTCCGTCGATTTTTTGGAAAAAAAATGCGAAGTGGTCAAAATGAAAGACGCTCCCGAAGTTCCTGGCGATTTTGACATGATTTTGCAAAATGCCGAAGGCGTAAAAAAACAAATTTATTTTGACAACCCAGACGTAGAGAGTAATAATGCAATTTTAGATGAACTCGAAACTTTTGCAGACGCTATTGTCAATAATACCACGCCAATTGTAACTTTGGAGGACGGAACAGAAGCTTTGAGAGTGGCGTATGCAATTATTGAGGCGATGAAAATAAAATAATTTAGTTTCAGGTTTCTAGTTAATTCGAAACCTGAAACCTGAAACTTGACCCGAGGCGAAGCCGAACGGAGCGAAGCTAAACTTGAAACTTGAAACTAAAATAAAACAATGAAAAACATAGCAGTTATAGGAGCCGGAACAATGGGCAACGGAATCGCACATACATTTGCACAAAGCGGTTTTACGGTAAAATTAATCGATCGATCCGAAGAGACGTTAGACAAAGCAATGGGTACCATTGCCGGGAATCTGGACCGAATGGTTTCCAAAGGAACTATCTCTGAGTCCGACAAATTAAAAACCATCAGCAACATCATCACCTACACCGACATTAAAGACGGCGTTGTTGGTGTAGATTTAGTGGTTGAAGCGGCAACCGAAAATGTAGATTTAAAGCTCAACATTTTCAAACAATTAAACGAAGCTTGTTCGCACAACACAATTTTGGCCACCAACACCTCCTCCATTTCGATCACGCAAATTGGCGCTGTTGTTTCGCATCCAGAGCGCGTTATCGGCATGCATTTTATGAATCCGGTGCCCATCATGAAGCTGGTCGAAATCATTCGTGGTTACAATACATCCGACGAAGTAACGCAAATTATCATGGATTTATCCATAAAATTAGGCAAAACACCAACCGAAGTCAACGATTATCCCGGTTTTGTGGCCAACCGAATTTTGATGCCCATGATCAACGAATCCATTGAAACTTTGTATAACGGCGTTGCCGGAGTTTATGAAATAGATACGGTGATGAAACTGGGAATGGCACATCCGATGGGACCATTGCAATTGGCCGATTTTATTGGGCTTGACGTTTGTCTCGCGATTTTGAATGTCATGTACGATGGATTCAAAAACCCAAAATATGCACCTTGTCCGTTATTGGTAAATATGGTTCGTGCAGGAAAATTAGGGGTCAAATCAGGCGAAGGATTCTACGATTACTCTCAAAGCAAAAAAGCGGACAAAGTAGCCCGACAATTTGCCTAACTCGTATAAGGTTTTCAAAACCCAAGAGGTATGTAGAAGATAAATTATTTTTGGAGCCAAACGTTCGGGAATTTTTTTAAACCATTTTCCCGCTTTCCTTCCAAATCTCCCGATGAAAAATCGGGAGGATTTTCCTTCCAATCGGGGCTACGATGAAATCTTTAGGCTTCTTCCGAAACTTCGGAATAATCACTTAGGATCTTTAAAAGTTTTTAAATAAAAGTCTTTTTTATAAATAAAGTAGTTTCTCTACAACACGTACACGTTTTCGGAAGCTTGATAATAAACATACAACTCTAATCCATCCTTACAAAGCTTTAAAAACTTTGCGAGAAACTATAAAATCTGAAACATCAAACTTTAAACAACCCATTTTGGCAAAAATAATTCCCTTTAAAGCCATTCGTCCCACTCGAGACAAAGTCAGCTTGGTCACATCCCGTTCTTACGACGAATATTCGCCAGCCGAATTAGCATCGCAATTGGACTTTAATCCTTTTTCTTTTTTGCACGTTTTAAATCCCGCTTACGTTAATCAGCAAAAAGTAGGATTAGAAAAACGGTTTAAATTGGTTGCCCAAAAATATAAGGACTTCAAAGAGGAACACATTTTTATAAAAGAAGAACAACCGGTTTTCTTTATTTATGAAATTGAAACCAAAAGCCAAACCTTTACAGGAATTATAGCCGGAACAACACTCGATGACTACCGAAATAATGTAATCAAAAAACACGAAGACACCTTGCAATACCGCGTCGAATTGTTTAAAGATTATCTACATCAAACCAGATTTAATACCGAACCTGTATTAATCACTTATCCCGAAAATGCCGAACTTTCTGCATGGATTTTAGCTAAAAAACAAACCGAATGTTTGTATGAATTTTCTACCACTAGACGCGAAAAACACCAACTTTGGAAAATTGACGCTCCAGAAGAAATCGCATGGTTGCAAGAAAAATTTGAAGGTATTACGAATCTATATATCGCCGATGGACACCACCGATCGGCTTCGGCAGAGCTGCTTTACCAAGAAGATAAAAATAGTGGAAATGAAAATTTAAATTATTTCATGAGTTTCCTTATCGCCGAAAATAATGTAAAAATCTACGAGTACAATCGGATAATAAGAGATTTAAACAGTCATTCTAAAGATGATTTTTTAGCCCTGTTAACAGAACATTTTTGGATCAAAAACAAAGAGCAGGAATTGTGGAAACCAACAAAAAAATTCGAATTCGGAATGTATCTCGACGGCGAATTTTATTCGTTAACTTTAAAAGACGAGCACAGCTTTACATCTGTTTTAGAGCGACTTGATGCGCAAATTTTATACGAAAAAGTTTTGAATCCGATTTTAGGAATTGAAGATTTAAGAAACGACGAACGAATCGATTATATTCCTGGAAAACAATCCATTACTACTATAAAAGAAGTGATTGACGAAGGCGAATTCGAAATTGGTTTTATGCTTTTTCCAACAGCTATTTCTGAAATAAAAGAATTAGCAAATAACAACCTGATTATGCCTCCAAAAAGCACTTACATCGACCCTAAATTTAGAAGTGGTCTTGTAGTGTATGAATTATAAATAAAATAATCATTGTGGAACACCGATTTTAGAAACTTTTTAAATTATTCTAATTTCTTAAATCTTTTTCCAGTAAAAACCAAAAAATGTCCCTAAAAGAAAATTTACATAAGATTAAGAATTCACTTCCAGAAAACGTAACATTAGTTGCCGTTTCAAAAACTAAACCCGTTTCGGATTTAATGGAAGCGTATGAAGCAGGCCAACGGATTTTTGGTGAGAACAAAATTCAAGAAATGGCCGAGAAGTTTGAACAAATGCCCAAGGACATTCAGTGGCACATGATTGGTCACGTTCAAACAAATAAAGTTAAATTTATGGCCCCTTTTGTCGACTTAATTCACGGGGTAGATTCATTAAAACTCTTACAGGAAATTGACAAACAAGCAAAAAAAAATAATCGAGTAATTGATTGTCTTTTGCAAATGCATATCGCCGAAGAAGAAACAAAATTTGGTTTAGATGAAAACGAATTAAATGAGATGCTGAAACAAGTTCAGCATGACAAGAATAACTTCAGAAATATCCGAATTATTGGTTTGATGGGAATGGCAACTTTTACCGAAAATCAAAGCCAAATTCAAAAAGAATTTCTGCATTTGAAATCGATTTTTGACAAACTCCAAACTAATAACTCCCAACTAACAACTCTTTCTATGGGAATGTCGGGCGATTATCCACTCGCAATTGAATGCGGAAGCTCGATGGTTAGGATTGGAAGTAGTATATTTGGGAGAAGGAAATAAAACAATATCAAATTTAAATTCAACAAAAAAAAGTACAACCTAATATAATGGATTTAAATGAACCAAATTTTGAAAAAATTTACAATCTTGAAGATAGATTAGTTAGATTTGCTAGAGCGTCAACATTTTTTGTTAGAAAATTGGAAAAGACATTCGAATTAGAATATTAAAAAATCAATTAATTCGTTCTTCAGGAAGTGCATCGTTAAATTTTGGTGAAGCTCAGGATTCCATTTCATATGAAGATTTTATTTTTAAAGTTTCGTTAGGTGTCAAGGAATTGAAAGAATCGCGAAATTCGCTTAAAATATTAAATTACAAAAAGCAGGAGATGATGAAATTAGAATATAGTTGTTGACTGAAGTTGAGGAACTTATTGCGATTACTTCTAAAATGATTATTAACAAGCAGAAACCATAACAAAATTAATTTTAGTCAAATTAAATGTTTTTATTGACTATTTTTAAAATTGATATTGCTATTTGCAATTGAAATTGAAATTACAATTTGTACACAATACTTGACATAGAAACCACTGGAGGAGCATTTAACGAGGAAGGAATTACCGAAATTGCGATCTACAAATTTGACGGACACGAAATTGTTGATCAATTTGTAAGTTTGGTCAATCCGGAAAAACCCATTCAGCCTTTTGTAGTAAACCTTACCGGAATAAATAATGCAATGCTTCAAACGGCACCAAAATTTTATGAAGTCGCTAAACGCATTATCGAAATCACGCAAGACACTATTTTAGTAGCTCATAATGCGCATTTTGATTACCGAATTCTACGAACAGAATTTTCACGATTGGGATATAATTTTGAAATTCCCAATATTTGTACCGTAGAATTATCAAAAAAATTGATTCCCGAACAACCATCGTATAGTTTAGGAAAACTGGTTCGAGTGCTTGGAATTCCAATGGCCGACAGACATCGTGCTTCGGGAGATGCTTTGGCAACCGTTAAATTATTCAAACTTTTATTGGCAAAAGACCACGAGAAAGAAATTGTTAAAAGTTACATCAAAACAGAAGTTGAAAAAGGCTTATCGCCAAAATTGAAGGAAATTGTGGAACGAGTTCCCTCTACAACTGGAATTTATTACATCCACAAAGAAGACGGTTCGTTACTTTACATTGGTAAAAGCCGTAATATGAAAAAACGCGTCAACCAACATTTTGCGGGAACAACCAAAAAGTGCAAAAAAATTCAGACAGAAGTTTTTGATGTGAGTTACGAAGAAACAGGCACAGAACTGATTGCTTTATTGAAGGAAAATGCCGAAATAAAAATCAATCGTCCGGTTTTGAATCGAGCCATGCGAAGGAATATTTTTCCCTATTCATTATATTACGAAAAAAATGCAGACGGATACTTATCGCTATTTATTCGAAAAACCGATTTTAGAAAAAAAGAAATTACTTCGTTCGGAACAGAAACCGAAGCCCAAAGTGCATTATACAAAATAACTGATAAATACACCCTTTGCCAGAAAATAAATAAAATGGACAAAGTAAAAAACAGTTGTTTTCCCTATCAAATAAAGCAATGCAATGGCGCTTGTATTTTTGAAGAATCGGCCGAATTGTATAATTCAAGAGTGCAAGATTTTCTTGACAATAATGAATACCAGAATCAAAACATGATAGTTATCGAACGCGGTCGAGCGGTGGATGAAAAAAGTGCTGTTCTTATAGAAAATGGTGTTTTCAAAGGTTTTGCATTTTTTAACTTGAACTACCAAATTACGAATGTCGAAATTTTAAAAAATATTTTAACTTCATTACCCGAAGACCGCGACTCTAAAAACATTATTTTAAGCTATTTACGCAAAAAAAACCACGCAAAAGTGATTTATTTTTAATAGAATGGTAAAAACAAAAAATATAAATAAAAACGCTTTCGACATACTGAGACAGCGAATTAACATTATAATTCACGGTGTCAATACACCTGCTGGAAAATTATTTGATCTTGTTTTACTTTTTATCATCTTACTGAGTGTGATGCTTGTGTTGCTGGAAACGGTCGAAAATATTGACAAGAGGTTTCATGATATTTTGATCGTTGCCGAGTGGGTCATTACTATTTTCTTTACATTCGAATATTTTTTGCGGATTATCTCTACCCGAAAACCGCTTCAATATATTTTTAGTTTTTACGGACTAATCGATCTTATCTCCATTTTACCCATGTATTTATCGTTTTTTATTCCAAATACTAAAATTCTATCCGTTGTTCGGGCACTGCGGTTGTTGCGGTTATTTCGAATCTTAAATCTGGGAAATTTTACCGGTCAAGCCACTGAATTAAAGCTAGCCCTAAATGCAAGTCGTACCAAGATTACGGTATTTGTCTATTTTGTTTGCATTATTTCTGTGCTTTTAGGTGCCGTAATGTACGTTGTGGAAAGTCCCGAAAGTGGTTTTACAAGTATTCCTACCAGCATTTATTGGTGTATTGTAACCCTCACAACCGTTGGTTACGGCGATATCGCCCCTATCACGACACTCGGAAAATTCATCGCTTCTTTTATTATGATTTTAGGTTACGGAATTATTGCCGTTCCTACAGGAATTGTAACGGCACAGATTGCCAATAGCAAGAATAAGCGTAAACTTTTTGCGCCAAATTGCCCCAACTGTAATTCTCAACCTCTTGCGGATGATGCAAGATATTGTTCCAAATGCGGTACCAAATTGACTTAAGTTATGATTAAAAAATATTTAATTGTTGTTGTAGGTCCCACCGCTATTGGCAAGACAGCTTTGAGCATAAAAATTGCCGAGGCTTTTCAATCTGAAATTATTTCGTGTGATTCTCGACAGTTTTTTAAAGAAATGAGCATCGGAACCGCCGTTCCGTCAGAAACAGAATTGGCATCGGCGAAGCACCATTTCATTCAAAATAAATCTATTTTTGAAAATTATTCCGTTGGCGATTATGAAAAAGAAGCCGTTACCAAATTAGATGCCTTGTTTGAAACGAGCGACTTTGCCGTTTTAGTGGGAGGTTCAGGACTTTATGTAAATGCAGTTTTAAAAGGTTTTGATGCTTTTCCAGATATTGATTCTGAGATTCGATTTACCCTACAAGAAAAATACAATTCAGGAGGCTTGCTTTATTTACAAAATCAATTTCAAGAAACAGATCCTGCATATTATCAATTTCTACAAGAAACCAATCCGCAAACTTTGCAAAATCCGCAACGATTAATGCGTTTTGTAGAAGTAGGATTAGGAACTGGAAAACCTTATTCTTCCTTTTTGAATCAAGAAAAAGCAAAACGAAACTTTACTCCAATTATCATTGGATTAGAAGCGGATCGCGAAGTATTGTACGGAAGAATAAATAACCGAGTGGATGTCATGATCCAACAAGGGCTTATAGAAGAAGCTCAGAAATTATTTGCCCATAAACATTTGAATGCTTTACAAACTGTGGGTTACCGCGAATTATTTGACTATTTTGACGGAAAAATACCCCTAGATAAAGCCATTGAAGAGATTAAGAAAAACACGCGAAATTTTGCCAAACGCCAATTGACTTGGTTTAAGCGAACTGAAAATGTAGAATGGTTTGATTATCAAATGAACTCAAAAGAAATAGTTGACCTAATTCATTCACGAAAATGCCAATAGATCCAAGATTTACATCCATATATGAAAAAATTTGGGACATCAATTTTTCACAATGCGCTCCAAATGGCGCTTTAAATTACACCGACTTGTGCAATTTATTGCAATTGACCGCTGCAGAACATGCCGATTTGGGTGGTATTAGTTTTTCGGACATGCAGGAGAAAGATCAAGCGTGGGTTTTGAGCAGGATGCGGATTGAAATAGACGATTTACCCAAATGGCACGAACAAATATCGATTAAAACTTGGATTGTTTCTATTGAAAACGCTCAATCCATTCGTGCGTTGGAAGTGTACCGAGGAGAACAAAAAATAATTTCTTGCGAAACCTTATGGGTTGTTTTGAATACCAAATTGAGAAGGCCTGAAAATTTACATTTGGCACACGAGCACTGCGAAAAATTTCCTGAAAAACGAAGTACAATTGATCGCGTAAAAAGAATCCGAATTCCTCTGGATCTGTCAAAAGTTGGAACCCATAGCGTTGTGTTTTCGGATTTAGACGTTGTCAATCACGTCAATAATGTCAAATACCTCGAATGGTGTTTGGATTTTGTTTCACCCGCGATATTGCTGCATCAAGGTTTTAAAAGCCTAGAAATGAACTTCTTGAATGAGTTACTTTTGGGAGACCAAGTGGAACTACACTCTTCAATGGTAGACAACACTACGTATTTTTCGATTTTAAAAGATACCAGAAACTGCTTTTCGCTCGAATTCAAAATCTAAAAAAAAACTCCGATTTCTCGGAGTTTCATATTATTCTGCTTCTGGAGCAACAGGCTTATTTTTAACCACTAAACGGAAACCTTCTCCGTGTATGTTTAAAATTTCGACTTCATCATCAAGTTTCAAATACTTTCTTAATTTGGCAATATAAACGTCCATACTTCGTGAAGTAAAGTAATTGTCGTCTCTCCAAATTTTAGTTAATGCAAGTTCTCTTGGCATCAAATCATTTTCGTAAACGGCAAGCATTTTCAACAATTCATTCTCTTTTGGCGAAAGTTTGATAGGCTCGGTATCTTTGTAAGTCAAGAAACGCAATTTTGAATTCAAATGGAAATTACCAATAATAAATTCAAATTTGGTTGCATCTGCCTTAACTTCAGAAGATTTACGTTGAATAATGGCCTTAATTTTCATCAAAAGCACTTCTGAATCAAAAGGCTTATTCAAATAATCGTCCGCTCCTACTTTATATCCTTTCAAGACATCGTCTTTCATTGATTTAGCGGTTAAGAAAATAATAGGCACTTCTTTGTTTTTTTCGCGGATTTCTTTTGCAAGCGTATATCCGTCTTTGTACGGCATCATCACGTCCAAAATACACAAATCAAAGGTGTCTTTTTTGAACTTTTCAAAACCTTCCATACCATTTTTCGCTAAAGTGACATCGAAGTCATTTAGTATTAAATAATCTTTAAGTATCGCTCCGAAGTTCGGATCGTCTTCCACAAGAAGAATTTTTTTGTTTTCGTTTTCCATAACTTAATTTATTAGGGGTAATTTTATAATAAAGGTACTTCCTTTACCTTTTTCACTTTCAACAGCAATTTGACCATTATGGTCTTCTATAATTCGTTTTACATACGCTAAGCCCAAACCATGTCCTTTTACATTATGGATATCTCCGGTATGTTCTCGATAAAATTTTTCAAAAATCCGTTTTTGTGCCACTTTGCTCATTCCTTGTCCGTGGTCTTTTACTTTTATTATTACAAAATCTTTTACATTTTCAGTAATCACATCGATAATTGGTTTTTCTGGCGAATATTTTATAGCATTATCTAAAACATTTACTATTACGTTCGTAAAATGGACGTCGTTGAGTAAAACGCTGGTTCGTGTGGCTTTGAAATGTGTGGTAATAGTACCTTCTCGATCTTCTATAATTAAATTCACATGCTCTATAGCTTCTTCAACAATTTCATGGATATCCATCGACTCTTTATTAATTTCCAGTTCTCTCTTTTCAAGTTTGGAAATCCGCAATACATTTTCAACTTGTGCATGCATTCGTTTGTTTTCATCACGTATCATTTGTAAATAACGCGTTGTTTTTTCACGATCATCAATAACTTTAGGGCTTTTTATAGCGTCCAAAGCTAAGTTTATGGTAGCAATCGGCGTTTTAAATTCGTGCGTCATATTATTGATAAAATCTGTTTTGATTTCAGAAATTTGACGTTGTTTGATTAACTGATTTAGAGCACTCGTATAAGCTATTATTATTATTAACGTAAAAATGATTGATAAGGTTGTAATTCCTATCAATTCGGAGAAAAGAAATTTTTTCTTTTCTGGAAAGCTAACCAACAATTGATAGTCACTTTTTCCATCACTATTTGTTAAAAAGGGAATAGCAAAAGTGGCATTTTTATCAAACTTAAATTCGGAAGATTTTACTTTTGTTGCCAAACCATTTTCATAAATTCCAAATTCAAATGGGGTATTTACGTCGTACAGTTTTAATTCCTTTTTTAAAGCTTTTTGCAATGAGTTAACAGAAACTCTTTCTTTTAAAGACTTTGTTTCAGTAATTCCATCAAAAAACATCTGAATTTGCACTTTGTCTAACATGTCCATTCGCCCCGACTTTTTGATAGTCATTTCTGGAGTTGGATTTAATTGAATGTTAGCATTATCGGTTCCTTCGCCGGAATAAACTTCTGTTTTACTGTTCGAAACAAAGTTGGTCACCTTGTTTACGGAATCCATTTTCTTGTCAAAGAACGATAAATTAACATTGTAATCTTCGGAAAGAATACTGTTAGAATAGATGATTGTTTTATTAGTTGTCCTATTTTTTTGTACTAAAACAAAATCCAAAAGCTCTGTTTTTGTGGGCTTTTTACCTTTTGTTTCTTTTAGAATGTTGTACTGATTGAGCAAACTATACACTTCTTGCTCTTTAAAATTATCAGCAACATTTCCAATAACTTGCTTTACATGATACTTAAATTGTTCTTCATTGTTTTTAAATGAGGTATTAATCAAATACAGCTGCACTAGAATAATTCCTATCAGCGATAGGCTCATCAAAAAAACCAATAAACGAAACAACAATTTATTCATATCAACAAATTTAACATTTTAACATTTCCCGACTGAACACATTAACCAAACATTAACATCTAGTTATATTTATAATTTTTCGACCATTTTTTGGTAAACCTTTCTAACTTGCTCCATTGTTTCAGAAAGATGATCATTTTGAATTACAAAATCACTTAAAGCTACTCTTTGTTCATCAGTCCACTGACTATTGATTCGGTTTCTCACTTCTTCAAACGTAGTTTGATCACGTTCCAACACCCTTTTTATTCTAATTTCAATAGGTGCCGTTACCGTAATTACAAAATCACAAGTTAGATGATTGTTGGTTTCGAATAAGATAGCGGTTTCCTTGATAACAAACCTTTCCTTTTTATTTTTCTCAATCCAAGCTGCAAAATCTTTGGCTACCAGAGGATGAATAATAGCATTTAGTTGGCTTAATTTTTCCGGATTATTAAATACTACATTTGCCATTGCAGCACGATTCAAAGTGCCATTTAACACCATATTTGTTCCAAACTGATCTTGAATTTTTTGTAACGTTTCGGGATAATTGGTAACTTTTTTTGCCTGAACATCCGCAATGTAAACGGGGACACCTAAATCGTGAAACATATTTGCAACAGTTGTTTTTCCGCTGCCAATTCCACCTGTTAATCCAATAATTTTGGTCATGTTTATTACTTAAAAAAAAGTTCAGGAAATGCTTTTTGAGGTTGCTTTTTTAAAATTTGGATTAGGAAAAAGGATTTTAAAAAGCCAATTCCATAACCAAAAAATTGTATAAGTGTTGCGAAAACAGCAAGTAATCCAATTTTAAAACTTTTGGTTTGCAATAGTGCAACAATAAAAAGCAATTCGAAGTAAATTGTGAATATAAAAGTTAGGATGTAACTGTTTAAAAAAGCAGTTACAACAGCCAACACTATTCCTATCAAAAAAAAGCTGGGAAAAAAGTACGTGATTTTTGAATATTTGGGATGCCAATGATTCAAAATAGGTCTTGCTTTTCCGAATTTATTGACTTGCTTGTAAAATTTTGACCAGTCGATTCTCCTTTTGTGATAGACATAAGCTTCTGGAAGCAGAACAGTTTCAAAACCTAGTTCCCACAATCGAATGGACAAATCGGGGTCTTCTCCTGGATGAATTTTTCCAAAACCGCCAGTTGCTTCAAATGCTTTTTTAGAAATACCCATATTAAAACTTCGGGGTTGAAATTTGTCAATAGCCTCTGAACCTCCCCGAATTCCTCCTGTTGTAATAAATGAAGTCATAGCAAAATTTATTGCTTTTTGAACATCCGAGAAACTGTCTAATGCCTTGTCTGGACCGCCGAAACAATCTGCAAATTTCAAGTTAAGTGCGTGATCCACTTCCGTTAAATAATTAGGAGGAATAATACAATCGGAATCAAAAATGATAAGGTAATCGCCTTTTGCTTTTTGCATTCCAAAATTTCGTGAATCACCAGGACCTGAGTTGGTTTTGGAATAGTAACTGATTTCAAGTTTGGAATGGAAGGATGCAATTACTTTATCACAAGGCAAAGACGAACCATCTTCTACAATTACTACCTCGAAATTTTTATAATAATTGAGCAACACTAAACTACTTAATAGTTCGCTAATCTCATCCGGACGATTGTAAACAGGAATAATTATTGAAAAAAACATGTTTTAAAATTTTAACAAATATAAGCTTAAAAAAAAAGCCACCCGAAGGTGGCTTAAAAAAATCAATAAATTTTAAATTTTATTGTTTGATCACTTTGAGTGTTTTCACTGCATTTTCTGTATTTACTTTTACCAAGTAAGTTCCAGTTGCTAAGTTAGACATATCTACTTGACCTTTAGTTGCATTCATGTCCATTGCTAAGACTTTTTGTCCTAATAAATTATAAACGGCAACCTGAGAAATATTCTGAGTAAAATTCAAGTTAAGTACATCTTTCACAGGGTTTGGATAAGCAGAGAAAGAATTAGTATCGAAATCTACATTTGACAAATCAACTTGCATTACGATATTATCCAAATACAATTGGTTTTGATTCGCAATTGAATATGCTTGAAATCCTATTACATAATCACCACTTACCGTTGGAGTAAATGTAGCTGTATTACTCTGTAAAGTCGCTTGATTGATGGTTGGATGATTTGCAATCTCAGTAGTCATAGAAGTAGCATTCGCTGTTGTACCGTAAGCCACTTTCAAACTTTCTGTGAAAAAAGTGAAATCATTTCCGTATTCATAAGAAACACTGTATGTAGTTCCAGCCTCTAAAGTCATTGTATTTGTAAAAAACCATGCATTAGCAGCATTTGCAACACTATATGGGTAGTTTAATACTTTAGAAGTAAAACCATACCCAGGGCTGTTTGCCGTTCTCCAATTGTTACCTGAACCAGCATTTTGCAAGTAAGTACAAGATGGTAAAGCAGGAACTGTTGCGTTTTCAAAATTAATTGTATAAGGCATTACTGCATTTACGCAATCAGTTGTAAACATAACCGCATCAGACCAGGAACTATTATCTGTAGCTCCACAAATCGCTCTTACAAATACCTTATAAGTAGTTGAACCTGATAAACCCATCAATTCAGCAGCTGTAATTCCAGCAGCAACTGTACCTGTTGGAATTGTAGTTGCGTTAGGAGTAAGCGTTAAATCGCTAGTTATAAAGTAATCATAACCATTAGCTGGTGCTGGAGTTGTTGCAGTCCAGTTAGCAGTAGCTGAAGTAATAGTTATGTTGGCAACTGTTGGTGCTAATGGTGCGAGACAAGTTGGTGTTGGTTCCAATCTAAAATCATCAAAAGCAATATACCATGGACTACCAGAAGGTTGGTTTACTCTTACTGCGAAATAGTAAGTCCCAGTTGTAGTTGGAACAATTGTATTACTTACCAATGCATAAGGTTGGATGGCATAAGCTCCTGTACCAGAGGCAGTGATTGTTGTACCCAATTGAGTAGCTCCTACACTATTTTGGGCTGTATTTTGGAATACTCCAACAGTCCATCCTGTAAATCCATCTGCTTGCATGTAGAAACTTAAGTCATAACTTACACCTGCAGTCAATTGAAATCCTGGAGTCCACATGTACTCGTTAGCAGCTGACCATGAATTTCTCAAAAATCGAGAACCTGTTCGAGCTGTAACGTAATTCGAACTACTTGCTTGATTAGCAGTAACCCAATCCCCATTCTCTTCAGACCAACAAACTGGAAATGCTGTTCCAGCAGTCCCTTCAAATCCTTCTGTCCATGGGAATGTGTTGACAGGAACGCAAGCTGTAGTAAAAGTTGTTGCAGGCGACCAAATTCCAAATTCGCTTCCGCAAGCCGCTCTAACCCAAACTTTGTAAGTTGTACTTGGAGCCAAACCTGGAATTGTTGCAGCTGGAGTTGTAGCTACATCCACTGGCACTAAACCATCAGGATTCTCTAAAGTAGCCAATCCGTAAGCATATTGCCATGCTGTTTCTGCACCACCTGGTGTCCATGTAATATTTGCTGTGTTGGGAGTAGCGCCCACAAACGTAACGACATTAATATCTGGACAAGTTGGAGCAACTCCCCATACCACATCATCAATATATAAATACTGAATCGTCCCTGTTCCAACAAATTTAAACGCTACGTGAGCATTAGTGGTTGAATTAACAAATGCAACTGAATAATTAGCAAAAGCATTAGTCATCGGGATGGTTTGTACAACTGTAAATGTACTTGCATTAGTAGGGTCACTCATTGTACCTACTTGTAATGAAACGCCTGCAGTAAATGAATACGCTTTAAATTTCACACGGTGTAAATTCAAAGGCAAATCTGTCAATGCTGGTGTAATTAAATAAAGTGCTGCTGCTGCATCATTGGAATTAAACATCTCAACGTTATCAGCAAAAGATGAAACCTGAACTCTAGCAAACTGATCTGCTGTAGTTTTTAAAGTATACCAACACTCAGGAGCTGGAATAGTTACATCTGTTGTAAAATTTTCTGTAAATTCTTCAAATGGATTACATGCAGTTCTAAAAGTAAATGGACCTGTCCACGGACTTAAGCTTCCATTCCCACAATTTCTTTGAATATAATAAGCATAATTTGCTTGAGCGTCTAATCCTGACAAAGTTGTAGTTAAACCTGTGATTCCTGAAGTGATAGTTCCAGAACCTTGTGGCTCACCTGCAAACATTACTTCTACATTAAACAAGTTACCTGCAGAAACCCAGTTAAGTGTAGCGCCATTGGCAGTAATATTACTTACTGAACTCGCAGATGGTGGTAAACACGCTGGTGCAGCTACCACATCTACCAATAAGTCGATTGTAACACCATACGACCCACCATAACATGGATTGGCTGGATTTTGAAATGCGTCTGTTGTTACAATTCGCATTCTATGCTCTCCAATTGAAGCAGTTAAAGGTGTAACAAATGATGTATTAACTACTGTAGGAATTGTATTTGGTCCTTCTGGTCCTGTAAATACCAATTCCGATGGTTCGAAAGTATAGTTATTGTTAAAATCGATCCAAACGTTGGTGGCATAAGAAAAGCCCGTTGCAAGCGTCACATTCATTATTGTATTAACTCCTTGTGTAATTTCTACTGCACCATTTTCGATTAGGTTAGCATAAGTTACATCGGTTACCGGAAAGTTTGTGTCGTTTATTTGAACATTTGTCACTCCTGCCCCATCATTAGATGTAGGTACACTGATGCAATAACATCCATCGTCAAACGTGGTAAATGAATCTTCAAAACAGTTTACAGCAGCTCCAAGTGCATTATAAGGTCTTACAGTGTAATAATAAGTTGTACCAGAGTTTCCTACAAATGAATAATTTAAAACACTAAAAATATTTACATTATTCACTACCAAACCACCTCCATTTGGAGCAGTTCCAATCGAAACAGTATAACCGTCAGCTCCAGGAACAGCTGCCCATGTAAATGTTGTAGCAGAATTTCCACAACCTTCATTTATTACAGCATTCATATCCTCAATACAACCAGGAACTGTAGTTGGGATAGGCTCCCATTCCACATCATCTAAATAAACCGAACGAAATGTTCCACCTAAACCATGTTTAAATGCCACGTGTCCATCGGTAGTACTTGTATTTAAAGAAACGTTATAAGTAGTATACGTGGTACCTAAAGTAATGGTTTGTAGCGGTGTGAAAGTAGCTGCATTTGTAGCATCACTCATTGTACCCACAATTAATAATTGTCCGGCTGTTCCACCACGCGCTTTAAATTTCATACGATGCGTGTTGGCACCAATAGCAGTTAACGCTGGAGAAGCCAACAATATTTCTGCTGTAGCATCACTCGAATTGGTCATAAAGATCGCATTTGGCGCCGATGCTGCAGTATTACTTACTACAGATATATTTACTCCAGTATTTGTTGACACAATTGTTTTGGTCCAACAATTTGGCACAACACCCGTTGCAGCAGTTGTACTGGTAAAATTTTCTATAAAATCATCAAAAGGCACACAAAGTGTTCTAAAAACAATAGGGCCTGACCACACACTTGAATCTGTTCCGCATAGAGAACGAACCCAGAAATAATAATTAGTGTTCGGTGTTAATCCCGAGATATTTGCACTAACCCCAGTGCTTGGTGTACCAGCAGCTGTAGGTGCAGCATTTACATCCGAATAATAAAATTCATATCCTGCAGAAGGAGCTGGCGTTGGTGCAGTCCATCCTAAAGTTGCTGAGTTGGCTTCAACTGCAGAAGCAGCGAGTCCACTTGGAGATACACAAGTTGGCGCAGCACCTTGACTTAAAATAATATTATCGAAATAAACATAAGCATCAACACCATTTACAGCAATACTTGTGATTTTTACAAATAAAGCTCCTGGCGTTGGAGAGAACTGAAAAGTTTTAGTAGCACATGTAGTAGAAACTTCGTGATTCGACTGATCAATTGTACCAACTGGAAACCATGGACCAGTTGCTGAATTAGACCATTCTGCTACGATAGACACCTGATTAGCTGGCGTTGGTACTGTATTGGCCGGCCAATTTAAAAGCTTATAATCAAAGCTAAAAGTAACAACCCCACCATTGGAAGTGCCTAATGAAGGAGAAGTTATTGAATTAGGGGCGTTAAACGTGTTAGCTCTTACTGAGGCAGCCCCAACACATGGTGTAATAGTTTGCCTTGAAAAGCCCACGGCGGTCCATCCTCCCAGAGGCGGAGTATCAGGCTCAAAGCCGTACTCGTAAGATACTTGTCCATAACCACTCAAGACCAAGGTCAGGAGTAAGACTAATGATAAAGTAATTTTTTTCATAATTGAAAATTAGTTATTGTTAATATATCGCTAAAATATAACTTATATTTCGGACACAATAAATTTAAGTGTTAATTTTTAGTTCTAATCGACAGCTTTTAGCGACTTAGTAATATTTTTAATAAATTAAATGATAAATATTGAAAAGTAAAATTCAAATTTACACTTGGCGTTGTTTACGA
>NZ_JBIPPD010000284.1:0-3209 GCF_044368625.1 Flavobacterium sp.
TTTTATCGCTGAAATAATTTTTTAATGATAAAATTAATGAGTTTATCAAAAACTATTAATTCTAAGAATTAATTTCAAATATAGCATCAATCTCTTTATAACAATTTTGTTTGTCATTATTTTTCAAAAAATAGTTCTTCCCAAAATCACTTATTTCTTCGTAAAAAAGCTCATTACTAAGCAGTTTTTCAATGTTATTTGCAAATTCTAAAGGGCTATTAGTTATCAAACAACCATTATCTGATTTATTGCTTAGACCATCATTTGCCCTTATATTACCTACCACTGGCAAACCAAAAGACATAGCTTCTATAACCTTAATTTTCAATCCAGTTCCTGATAACATTGGACAAATCGCAACTCTTGAAGTGGAATAATAATCATTCAAATTTTCAACAAATTCAACTTTTGTAACATTCACATAATCTTTTATATATTGGCAAATTTTTCCAATAGTTAGAATGCGAATCGAATTTCTAAGCAAGGGATAGACTTCTTTAAAAAACCAATCCGCAGCCAAAACATTATGAGAATTGCTACTTGCAACATATATCAAATCGAATTTTTTTTCTTCATTTACCGAACATAAATGATTCTCGATTATATGCGATAATGAAATAATTTCTTTATCTACAAATTGAGAAAACACATAATTTTCTTCAGTTGAAATCACAAATATCTTATCGAAATTACGAAGTATTTCTATTTCTTTTTGAAAATATCTTGCTAGATTAAAGCCTTTCACACTTTGAAACTGAGACGTCAAAAAATCGTGAGTATCAATGCAAAGTTTTGCGTTTTTTGTATAGGGAGTATCAATAACCAATCCTGCCCAATAAGCATAGGAAATGATAATATAATCATATTCATTTGACTTCAAAATTGCATTAAAACAAGCTTGATTGTTGATTCTTCTTCTATTAAAAGATTTTATTCTTCGAAAAATTTTATTGGGCAGAGAGTAGAAGAAAAAATATTTAATTTGGTTTTTACTTCTTTTAAACTGTTTCAATAAATACCCTTTACTGATGAGATTAGTATCTTCCATTTCTTTAATATCCTTTAAAGAAAAACTATCCGATGCAACACTAACGAAATCTAACGTTATTTTTCTATTTTGAAAATATTGCAATAAGGATAAGGCTCTAGCATTATTTCCTTGGGTAGTCGAAAGGGGGTTTTCAGGGTAGAAATATAAAATTCTCATTATTGTTTTTGTTTAGGTAAAACGAGCAGTACCGCTTTTATACATTTTTTTAAAACTTTCCAAGCTATTGGAAACTGCTTAATATAAATAACATCTTTAACCCTTCTTTCTTTTATCGTCGTAATGTATTTATAATCAGACAAAAAAGCAGAAAAATACTTATTCATTACAATTTCTGTTTCTAAACTTATGATCGATTTAGAATTAGGTCGTGACGAAATTCCATCATAATCATAATACGCAACTGTAATATCAATATGTTTATAAGAAATGTTTTTGATGCAGATACAATACACCATAAATTCCCAATCAGAAATAATGCTTAAATTTTCATTATAATAAAAGACTTCTTCAAAAAGAGTTCTTTTTATAAAGGAAGCTTGATGGCATAAGCTATTATGAGTGAAGAAGTAAAACGATAATTTATCAGGAAATGTGACAACTTCATCTTTACCACCTCTCATGAAAACAGCATCACCATAATACAAATCTTTATCTTCATCTATAGAGTCTACAACATTTTGAATTGTGTTGTTATCACACAAATAATCACCACTATTTAAAAATAATAAATATTCGCCCTTAGCCGCTCGAATCCCCTTATTCATCGCATTGTAAATTCCAGAATCGGGTTCTGAAACCCAATATTCGACTGAAGCATTATTTTTCTCTATCAATTCTTTGCTCCCATCAGTACTATTCCCATCAATGATAATGTATTCGAAGTCTTTGCTGGATTGAGAAATGACACTTTCAATTGTTTTTTCAAGGCCATTCTTATCATTATAATTAATTGTAATAATTGATATTTTTTTCATTTAGAATATTATTTAATTAAGGCCCTTGAATAAACTTCAAGACATTGTTTAGCGGCTTCATCCCAATCGAATTTTTTACTTTGCATCAGCCCTTTTTCGGAATAACTCTTTCTTAAATTCTCATCTTCTAACAATAAATTTATTTTATTTTTTAAATCATTCCAAATTTGTGGTTATTGAAAATTTGTGGATCAAAAAGTATTTTCACTTAGTATAATTATTAAGCAATTAAACTTTTAAACCATTGTAAACCTTTAATCATTTCAAATTGCTATTCATATGCTTCAACCAAAATTCCTTATTCCTTTCATATGGAAAATCGTCTCGATACCAAGCATGGCAGCCAAAAGGAAGTTGTCCTTGCTTATCATATAAAAAGGAAGGCTCTCTGTCCCAAGCAAAACCTAGTACATCAGAAATTGGAGGCACATGTATTTTGTTGTATTTTAAATTTAATTCCATAAATAACATATCCTCACCTTCTTTGAATTTAGTCACATAATATTTTAGATTATTCTTTCTCTTTAAAAACTTAAAGGGTATTTTAAACAAGCCTTTCAAAAAAGCTTTCCTTCCAAAAGCTAAATTCAACTTATTTTCCTCCGCAAGCTGTTTTAGAGATTTTAAAGAAGTATAAGGTGTCGAAAGAATCTTAATTAGTTTATCTATTTTCCGTAATGAAAACCCTCCATTTCCAGCATGCCAAATATTGGCTCCCTGTCTCGGATTTCCAGTATAGTCATCAAACCAAACACCGCCAATATAATCATATCCTTTGTTTGCCCAATACATCAATTCATCTCTAAAAACATAACAATCTGTTTGATATACAAGCATATATTCAAAAGAAATAAATGATTTATAAAATTCAGGATTCAGCATTAATTTATTATATCCCTTTATGTCATCAAAATAGAAATTATCAAAATAAGTGAAATTAGAAATTTCTGAAAAATTTTCTATGTAAAAATTTACATTTAATCCTTTAGGACAAACAAAAAAAATAGTATAATCTGAAAGCACCTTAACACATTGCTCAACAGATTGAACTTCAAAATCATTTAAAGTTTCTTTATAAATTGGGATTACGATACAAATTTCTTTTTTATTCATTTAATGGTTCCATATTAAACAAAAGTAAGCTTAAATGATTTATTATAAAAAAACTACAGCAATTGAATTAC
>NZ_JBIPPD010000095.1:0-11729 GCF_044368625.1 Flavobacterium sp.
TGAGTCATTTCCGACTTGCATTGCACTTGACTTTTGCCTTTATTACTTTTGCTTACACACTTTGGGTTGCTTTAGACTTAATTTATCCTGAACGCCAAACCGTATTTATATCTTTGCGAAATACTGCTCGAATCGCATTGGTTTTTCTGATTTTGCAAATCATTTACGGAGGTTTCGTGGCAGGCTTGAATGCTGGTTTGATACACAATCATTGGCCTTTGATGAGTGAAAGTAAGTTCATGCACGAAACCGTATTGATTGAACAACCAACACTTATACTAAACCTGACGGAAGGAAAAAGCGGTGTTCAATTTGTACACCGAAATTTGGCCTATGTTGTAGTTGCTTTGATGTTGTTTTTATATTATAAATCTAGAAAATTTGTTTTAGTCGCCAGTCAAAAATTTGGATTGAATGTATTAGTGGTATTTGTTTTTATACAATTTGGTCTTGGTGTTATTACCCTTTTACTCCAAGTGCCTTTGTGGCTAGGACTCTTGCATCAAGTGATGGCTTTTTTACTTTTATCAGCTATGACATTTACGTTGCATCGTTTAAGTAAATAGCACTAAGTGATTTCTATGTTGATAACAAACGATAAATCTACTTAGTGAATTTAAACTAATACCATCCTAAAAAAATCGGTAATGCTTTGCGCTACCGATTTTTTTTATGCTATCCAATTTTTAAAATCACTTACTTTTTCGCGACTCACAATAACTTCATCCGCTTTATATGTGGGCAAAATAATCTTCAAGCGCGAATTGCTGTACACCACAATTTCCTTTACAGAAGCTAATGGCACAATGAACTTCCGACTAATTCGATACCAGTTTTTGGGACATAACTCGTTTTCCAAAATTTCAAGAGGCGTGTCAATTAAATAATCTCGATTGTCGTATGTATGAAGGTAGGTTCCTTTGTTCTCGCTGAAAAAACACTCAATATCATCCACATTTATAATCTTGAGTTGCAAACCAATTTTGACCGTAAACCTGGATTTATACACTTTTTCTGAAGGAGCAAACATACTTCTAATCTGAACAAAATTCAATGAAAGTGGTTCTTTCTTCGCCAATTGCATTTGAAATTTATGCACAGCTGCTTTCAGTTCGTCTTCGTCAATTGGTTTTAATAAATAATCAATACTATTGAGTTTAAAAGCCCGTAAAGCATATTCGTCATAAGCCGTTGTGAAAATTATAGCACTTTGAATTTTGATTTTTTCAAAAATTTCAAACGAAAGCCCGTCGGAAAGTTGAATGTCCAGAAAAATCAAATCTGGATGCGGATGTTCTGATAACCAAACAATTGACGCTTCTACAGAATGCAACAATGTGTTTACGGTCAAACCCAACTGTTCCACTTTTCGCTGCAACAATCGAGCAGCTGGTTTTTCATCTTCAATAATAATGATGTTCATTTCGTTATTTTTTTTTGTTCAATTTTCCAGCGATTACTCCCACTTTGTATTTTGCTTGCGATCCATAAACTCCTTTATTTTCTTTTCTTCCCAATCCTCACCAAGAAAGAAATTTCTTCCGTAAAGATTGAGTGTATGAAAAAAGAGACCTATTCCCCAAAAGAAAGCTACTGAAAAAGTAGAAAATTTCCAAAATGTTTCTCCTTGATCAAGATTTAAAAAATTTATAAGGATCAAAAAAGCATTTACTAAAACAAAAGATGCCAAATGTTTGTAGTAACCTTTAATTTCTTGGACTCTTTTCGTAGCGCGTTCTAAGCGAACCTCTTCGGGTGTTTTTAATCGTTCCATATTACTTGTTTTTAAAATTATTTTTATTGTGTTCACGTTCCAAATCTTCTTTCATGAACTGCTGTATTTTTCGCTCTTCCCAATTGTTTTTCATAAACGGGTGAATTTCAAAAGTACTTAAACCATGAAAGGCAACTCCAGTTCCCCAACCCATTATTGAAAACCAAAACCAATGGAAATCGGGCACAAAATAGAGATTTACGGTAACAATGATGGGGATGAAAATACTAAAAAGACTTAAATTGATATAAAAATCACGCATTTCCCGAACCTTTTTTCTGGCCCTTTGATACCGTATTTCATCCTGAATTTCAAACGCTTTGTTGGCTACTTCCATTGATTTGACTTTTCTTTGTTCATCAATTCCTTTATTTTTTTCTCTTCCCATTCCTGATTTAAAAAAGGCATGTAATTAAAAACCGACATCGCATGTATAGCTACCCCGATTCCCCATCCTAAAAGTGGATAAAAAAACCATAAATTATTGGGACTTGTGATTAAATTTAAAATGAGCAAGCCAATATTGACTACGATGTAGGAAGTTAAATTCCCGTAAAATCCTTTCAAATCTTCCACTCGTTTTTGCGCTTTTAAATAGCGGTCTTCCGAAATACTTTGTGTTGTTTCCATAACGGATATTTGTTTGGTTAAAATCGGTAAACTGACCGAAAATTGATTTTTTGTTTCTTCTATTGTTACTTTTCGATGCGTCAAAATAGCATATCTGTTGATAATGTTTTGCAATCCAACCCCTCGCCGGTCTTGTAGCACTTGCTTTTTTTGTAAATCGTTTTCGATTATTAAATTAGATCCCACAATTTTAATCCGAATATACAGCGGTTTTTGTTCGCTCACCACATTGTGCTTGACCGTGTTTTCTAGCAAAAGTTGTAAGGAAAGTGGCACTACTTTGGCGTCCGGGCTCGGAATTTCATTTGGGAGTTCGTAAAACAAACTGTTCTCAAAACGCATTTTCAACAAGTTCATATAGGTTTTGGCGAAAGCCAATTCTTCGGAAACCATAACCAGTTCTTTATCCTTTTGTTCCAAAACATATCGGTAAATTTTAGAAAGCGAAGTCGTAAAACGCTGGGCATTTTCAGGATGTTCTTCAATCAACGAACTCAATACATTCAAGCTGTTGAATAAAAAATGGGGGTCAATCTGGTTTTTCAAACTTTCAAATTGTGCCGAAGCCGTTCCCGCAATAATTCTTTGTTCCTTAACTTTCTTTTCTTGATTTTTTTGGTAAAAATAAACTGCATGAAAAAACAAAGAAATAACCATTGTGATCAGTAACGAAATTATATAGTACCTGAATCTCTCGTTGGCAATAAAATCCGAAAATGTGGTGTGTTCAATAACCGTCTTGATAAACAACCGAATTAAAAATATTCCCATCATAGTCAAAGAAATACTACCTACAATGCCTATTATGATCCGGTATTTAGAATATTTGGTCCACACCACTTGGTGGTTCATGTAATCAAAAAACGTACTGTTAATAACGGTAAGAACGACACTATACAAACCATAATAGCCAATTTCAACTAAAAAATCATGATCAAATTTCAACACTCTTCCAAAAGTGTATTCGATGCCAATGATTACAAATGCAAGGACCAAACTTATAATTAAAGCCTTGAAAACAAGCTTGATAAAATATTGAATAATGCGTTGCATGGTATTTTTTTTTAAAATTATTTTATTTTTTTGCACACTGCTTTTGAGCTTCTAATGCACGATCTAAACCCCAATTGGGATGAAACACAGTTTCTGGTTTAAAATTACTAAAAAGGGTAATAGATTTATCAATTTGACCACACATTGCCGATGTATCTTGCTTAAAATAACGAGCGCCACCAATTTCAAACTCCGCTTTTCCAAAAACTACTCGTGGATTTTCTGGCGCAATATTCTCGGCTTTACCGTACAATTCCATTACTTTTCCCGACAATTTCATACCGTTAGTCATCGGATCTGAGGCAATCCATGCCGTATAAATGAGTGCTTGCATCACTAAAATTTCAGGATTTTGTGGGTTTTTAACAAACTCAATATCCAAACTTTCCTGGGCTTTGTTCAGCAATGCAGCAACCTTTTCCTTATCGCTTTGAACTTGAAATGCAGCTGTAGTATTGACAAGTGCTACGTAATAATTGGGCAGATAACTGTCTTTTTCGACCGATGCAATTCGTTCAAACATAGCAGAAGCTTCCATTGATTTTCCGGCTTTCCAAAGTTCAAATGCTTTGCCCATTCCTTGCTCGAACTGAGTTTGTGCTTGTGCAAAAAATCCAGAAAGAACGATTGCTGTTGTAAAGATAAATTTTTTCATAATGTTGTTGCTTTTAAAATGTTTAAAAATGATTTGTGCTTTATTTCTGAAACAAATTTGCGTCACTTTTGCAAAAAATAAAAACAAGTGTGACTCAACTGTCTATTTTGAATGCTGAATTGTTATTGTATCCCAAATCGTTAAATAATCAAATCGTATTTTGAAGCTTTTGCAAAGTATTTACTACAAATTATTCAACTGATTGGTTTTCTTATCCGAACTGATCGTCCAAAAGAAACCAACAAATACAAACCGACTTGCCGTGGGAACAATTGCCCGACTTTGAAACACACCCTGCGGATCTGGAGCATTGGCATATTCGTAACCAAAAACATTTTTAGTTCCTAAAAGATTGGATGCCGAAAAATACAATATCTTCTGAGGTGTTATCAAATATGCCCATCCGAGGTTTAAATTGGAAAAGCTTTTGGTTCTTTCGTTTAAAAATCCTTCGGTATTTGGATTCTCAAAAGGCCGTCCCGAATGGAATGTATAGGTCAAACCCAACTGCGATCGCAGGCTGGAAATCCAATATTTTGTAACCACCGAGCCGGTATGTTTGGCTACAAAACTGGGTGTAGCTTCCTGCAAATAATTACGATAATCCCGCTGGGTGTCGATAAAAGAATACGAAATCCAGTATTCCAAATTTTTAATACGTCCGTTTTCTCTCCAAAATACATCCAACCCTTTGGCATATCCAAAACCTGAATTGGCATAATTGCTGTTGAAAACCGGCGTCGGGGTGTCAAATTTTACCAAATCGTTATATCCTTTATAATAAACTTCGGCACGTAAAGTACTGGCGTCTTTGGTATAGGTGTAATTTAGAATGTAATGTTGGGTTTTCTCATTTTCAAAATTGTTGGAATATTTTAAATAATCGGCACGAGGTGCTTGCTCAAATTGTCCGTAAGCAAAAGAAAACTGATTGTTTTTGTCAATTTTGTAAGCTGCTGAAGCTCTCGGACTCACTGAAAACGCATTAAGCATTGCATTATTAGAGGCCCGAACTCCCACGTTTATTGCAAACTTTTTACTGAAAAAATAATCCACTTCAGCGTAAAAAGCCCCGATTCCTGCATCATAACCTGAACCGAATTGATTTTGCTGAAAAGCAATGTAATTTTCATCAAAATGCGTTTTGAAATAATCACCTCCAAAACCGACTTTCAAGCGCTTGGTGATTTTACTGAACACTTTCATTTTCAAATGAAAGGCATTTTCTTCATTAGTGATAAAATCTTGATTCAAGTCAATTTTATTTTTCCCTAAACCATAACTTACTCCAGTAATCAACTGCCAGTTGTTTACTAAAAAACCTTTGTAAATCGCATTGAAATAAAGGTTATTGTTGTTCAAATTCACTCGGTCTTTTATGTTTGTGTTGATGTTTTCTTGGTTCAAATCAAAACGAGAAGCATCGAAAGCAGTGTAAATTTTCAGCAAACCAGTGTCAAACTTATACCGATAAACGGCTTCGCCTGATAAGGATTGAAAAGCACGATTCCAATCCAATGCTTGAGGAACTGCGAGTTGATAAGGTGCCAAATCGATATAAGCGGTGTTGATGGACAAGCTACTTTTATTCCATTTTTGCGTATTGCTCAATCCCAATCCAACGGTCATTAGAGAAATATCAGTTTGCTCTTGAACGGGTTCGTCAATGGTGTTTAGTAATAAAACACTCGACAAAGCTTCTCCATATTCGGCCGAATACCCTCCCGTGGAAAAAGAAATTCCGCTAAAAAGAAACGGCGAAAATCGGCCTCGAGTTGGCACATTATTGGCCGAAGCTCCGTACGGCTGAGCCACACGAAGTCCGTCGACAAAGGTTTGTGTTTCGTCACTTTCACCCCCTCGAACAAACAAGCGTCCACTTTCTCCTACGGTTTGGGTTCCCGGAAGTGTTAACAAAGCCGAAACAATATCCCCAGCCGAACCTGCCGTAGTTACAATATCAAGCGGTTTCAAAACCGATACACGGGATTTGTCGCCTGCTTCTAACATTCCCGCATTTATAACGACTGCGTCCAAAGTGTTGATGCTTTCGCGTAAAACAAGCGTTTCAGCTTTAAAATTTTCAATAGAAATAGGCTTTATCAAGGTTTCGAAAGTGAGAAAAGTGATTTTTAATACTTGATTTCCTTTGGCAGTGGTGGAAAATTGAAAATTTCCTTCTGCATCCGTTGAAGTTCCGTCGTAGGTTCCGTCTATAAAAACATTAGCGCCTTGCAAAGGTTGGTTGCTTTCATCGACCACTTTACCTGAAATTAAGGTTTGACCAATTCCTATTTGCGAAAGCATTAAAAATAAAAGTGTTAGTGTTGTTTTCATTTGGTGATTATTTATGAATCAAAGGTGCGTAAACGGGTTTGATTTCAAAACTTAAAAATGCTGAATTGTCGACAATTAAGGATGAACTGTAACGCTATAATTGTAAAAAACTTAACAATTGCTTGATGTAAAATGTAGTAATTTAGCCCACATTCAAAATCAAAAAATTAAAAAAATTACTCATGCATTTAAAAACAAGATTACTCTTACTTTTCTGCTGTTTTCAATTCGCTTATGGAATGGCACAAGAAAAATTTACCTTGAGCGGAACAATTGCAGATGCGACAAGCAATGAAACTTTAATCGGTGTCAATATTTATGTCCCCGAATTAAAAATTGGTACATCTACCAATGCCTACGGATTTTATTCATTGACTTTACCCGCCGGAACGTACACCATTGAATTTAGCTATGTTGGATTTCAAACCTTTACCGACCAAATTGTACTTACAACGAACCTTAAAAAGAACGTTAGTTTGAACAGTGGCGAACAATTAGAAGAAGTGATCATTACTGAAAAGCCGAAAGCAAATATTCGAAAAGCAGAAATGAGTGTTAACAAATTATCCATCGCCACTATTAAGAAAATGCCAGTTGTATTGGGCGAAGTGGATGTAATCAAATCGATTTTGCTACTTCCTGGTGTAACCAATGCGGGAGAAGGTGCTTCGGGTTTTAACGTTCGAGGTGGCGGTGCCGACCAAAATTTAATTTTATTGGACGAAGCGGTAATATTTAACTCGTCGCACGTTTTTGGATTCTTCTCTGTTTTTAATCCCGATGCCATTAAAGATTTAAAACTGTACAAAGGTGGAATTCCAGCGCGTTATGGCGGTCGGGGATCGTCTGTTTTGGACATTTATCAAAAGGATGGAAATTCGAAAAATTTTCAAATGAACGGAGGAATTGGATTGATTTCCAGCCGCCTTTTGGCCGAAGGACCACTGGTAAAAGACAAAGGATCTTTTTTAATTGGCGGTCGCGGTTCGTATGCTCATTTATTTTTAAAACTAGCGGACAATGATAATGCGGCGTATTTTTATGATTTGAACGCCAAATTAAGCTACAAATTGAATGATCAAAACAGCCTGTATTTGTCGGGTTATTTCGGGAGAGATGTGTTCAAACTTGCCGATAGTTTTACCAATATTTACGGAAACTCGACACTAAATTTACGATGGAATCACTTGTTTAGCGACCGTTTGTTTTCGAATCTATCGTTAATTTATAGTGATTATTACTACGGTCTGACGTTGGATTTTGTGGGCTTCCAATACGATTCGGGCATCAAAAATTACAATATCAAGTATGACTTTAAAAATTATATTTCCGACAAACTCAAATTAAACTTCGGTGTGAATGGAATTTACTACGATTTCAATCCCGGAACCATCAATCCTACAAGTGCAACATCCGGAATTAACGCGCGCCAACTGGAACAAAAATATGCTTTTGAACCCGCTCTTTACATTGAAGCAGAACAGGATTTGAGCAAAAAATGGTCGTTGATGTATGGTTTGCGTTACAGTATGTTTTATCGTTTGGGTCAATCCACAGTAAATTTATATGAAAACGATCAAGCAGTAACCTATAACGAGATTTTGAAAATTTATGAAAAAGGAAAGCCCATCGGAACCGAATTTTTTGGAAGCAACAAAACAATGGCTTCTTTTGATAATTTGGAACCCCGAGTGGCACTTTCATACGCCTTGAACGACAACCAGTCGGTAAAAGCAAGTTACAATCGAATGACACAATATTTGCAATTGATTTCAAACACCTCATCGCCAACACCATTAGATGTTTGGACACCCAGCGATCGCTACATCAAACCTCAAATCGTAGATCAAGTGGCATTGGGTTATTTTCAAAATTTAAAAGACGACGCCTACACCTTAGAAGTAGAAACGTTTTATAAAACCGTACAAAACCGAATTGACTATATTGACGGTGCCGATTTGATTGCGAACGAAGCTTTGGAACAAATTATTTTGAACGGAAGGTTACGGGCTTATGGTTTAGAAGTACTTTTTCGAAAAAATACGGGAAAATTCAACGGCTGGATTGCCTACACACTTTCACGTTCAGAACAGCAAACGCCAGGAAGGACAGCCACGGAAATCGGAATCAACAATGGAAATTGGTACAAATCGGCTTTCGACAAATTGCATAATGTGGCGGTTACAGCCGCCTATGAATTGACCAATAAATGGAGTTTTGGTGCAAATTTTATTTTGCAATCCGGCCAACCTGTGACGTTTCCGAATGGACAATACCAATACCAAGATATTACCATCCCGAGTTATGGATTGCGAAATGAATCCCGTTTACCCACTTTTCATCACTTAGATCTTGCTGCAACGTATACGCCTAAACCCGATAAGAAAAAAGGTTGGCAAGGCGAATGGGTGTTCAGTATTTACAACATTTACAACCGACAAAATGCGGCTTCAATCAATTTTAGGCAAAACACAAGTGGGGCAAATGAAGCGGTTCGGTTCTCGATTTTTGGAGCAGTTCCAGCGGTTAGTTATAATTTTAAATTTTAATATCATGAAAAAATATACATTATTATTTATAACCATAATGTTCGCATTGAGTGTCACTTCCTGCGAAGAAGTCATCGACGTTGATTTGGATACTGCACAACCACGTTTGGTAATTGATGCGGCATTGCAATGGCAAAAAGGAACAAGTGGGGCGACACAAAAAATTAAATTATCGACCACAACAGGTTATTTCAATCAAAATGTTCCCAAAGTTTCGGGTGCTACGGTATTTGTTACCAATGAAGCAGCGGTGGTTTTTGATTTTATCGAAACCGTACCAAATTCAGGCGAATACATTTGTACTAATTTTATTCCTGTTCTAAATTCTACATATCAATTGACTGTCATTCAAGATGGGGTAACATATGTCGCAACAGAAACACTTAAACCCGTTCCAAACATTGATCGTATTGAACAACGAAACGATGGTGGTTTTACAGGAGAAGATATCGAAATAAAATTCTTTTACACCGATAATGGTGCTACAGACGACTTTTATTTATTTAGAGCCAAACTCTCGTCCTATCAAATTCCCGAATACGGTGTGAGTAGCGATGAATTTTATCAAGGAAATCAAATTTTTGGTCTTTACAGTAATGAAGATTTTAAATCAGGCGACGAACTCGCTATCACGTTGAACGGAATTTCCGAAGGTTACTTTAATTACTTACGCGTTTTACTGAGCATTGCTGGAAGTGCCAATGGAAGCCCATTTCAGTCACCACCTGCCACCGTTAGAGGAAATATTGTAAATACAGTGGACGATAAAAACTATGTTTTAGGATATTTTAGTCTTTCAGAAACGGCTCATATCGACTATATAATCGAATAGTAACACTGTTAATTTTATAAATCACAATTGATGTTTCGTAACAGCTGGGCGTTTGATTTTGCGGAAATTTGTTCTATCAATAACCTTAAAATTAAATGCTATGAAAAAGTCAATTGGATTGTTAGTTGCTTCGATATTGTTATCAGGAGCTGTATTTACGAGTTGTAAATCAAATGAAGAAAAAGTAGAAGACGCTCAAGAAGATGTCGTTGATGCAAAAGAAGATGAAATGGATGCTCAACAAGATGTAAACGAAGCTCAGTATGAAAATGCTTCAGACTACGAACAGTTTAAAGCAGATACCAAGTTGATTATCGCTGAAAATGAAACGCGAATTGCAGAATTCAAAGTAAAATTAAAAGCAGAATCAGCAGAAAACCAAAAAATGTACCAGTCAAAAGTGGATATGTTGGAGAAAAAAAACGATGAATTAGAAGATAACATCGATGATTTTAAAGACGGCGCTTCTGAAAATTGGAACGATTTTAAAAACAGAATTCAAAAAAGCAAAGACGATATCGATGCCGATATTGAAGCTTACAAAAGAGAGCATAACTACTAGTAGATGTTCCCAAAAAATCAAAGGTGTACAGCAATGTATACCTTTTTTTTGGTTTAATTTTTTAAAAGTACAATAGCTTTATTTTTACTTTTTAGAAATTAGTTTTGAAAAATTCCTTATTTCTTTATCAAAAAAAAAAGTCCTAGATTGATCTAGGACTTTAAAAGTGGGTGGAAGACGGGGCTCGAACCCGCGACTATGTTGCTGATATTCAGCTATTGTTTTTAAAATGATCACTTTTTACACTTAAAGTGATAGATTTAGATGGTTTAAATAAAATTTATTCCTTAATTTCTTTAGGTTGCACTGGAATTATTTCATGGGGCGGAATGGCAAAAGGATTATTAGGAACTTGTTTTGTAATCATAGCAAATGTATAATTATCTGACATACAGGTTTGTGCATTATGTCTATGCGAATGCGCTCCAACTTTAAAAATTTTTGGAGCTCTTTTAGATTTCATAGCAACACTAATATTTTCCGCTTCTAAAATATCATCTAAATCAAGAGCTGAATTCTGATTATAAATGGCTTCTTTTGGAGATAACTCTTTTTTAATAACAGCTTCACTATTTCTAGAGCACTTATATAAAAAACATTTACCTACATTATTAATTACCATGTATGATGAGTTAATTATTTTTCTCGAAATAATTTCTGCTGATAGGCATTCTATTGATGTATTATCTTGAAAAAGCTTCATCTATATATTTGAATTTAAAAATTTGCATTTAAATTCATAATCCTGAAGTAGCTTATTAACGCGTTCAATTGGAATCGAAAACAACTCTGCTAATTCATCTGTTGAAAATTCTCTCTGAGTAATATTATTAGCGATAGAAACGGCGAGTTCAAATTCGTCCGATTTAAAATTATCATTGGAACTTATCAAATATCTATTTTCAAATGTTTCTAATTCATAATCAAATTCATCTTCAGAAATCAGTTCATTGTCAAGTTGCATAGTAAGCTGAAGGTAATCAACTTTTTTGTATAAATTTGAAATCGCTGTAATGTATAAGCGCTCCTTGCTAATATATTTATGGAAATTACTTAAGTGATTCTTAATAGAGCCATCAAGAGTACCATAGCAAAAATTTACATTATTATTTTCTGACGTTGCCAAAAAATACTTTCCAGTTGTATCAATTCCCGATGTTGTAGGAAATGAATTTTTGGTTATCAACATTGGTAAGGAAGTTAACGCTTGTTCATCTCGAATTTTTAAAATGTCATTCATAAATCGAAATTATATTTTTAGACTCTTCTAAATAACTGTTATATTTATCAACCATAGCAAAAAATAACTCTACCGAATTTTCTTCATAATCTTTATG
>NZ_JBIPPD010000096.1:0-11718 GCF_044368625.1 Flavobacterium sp.
TTTTGTAATATTTTTAAATAATTACTTTAAATACATCTATTAAAATTTGTCATCAAAAATCAAACATATAGCCGTCATCCGACTTTCCGCAATGGGAGACGTCGCGATGACGGTTCCTGTTTTGAGTGCATTCGTGAGCCAACATCCGGGTGTGAAAATCACAGTGGTTTCCAGACCTTTTTTCAAACCTTTTTTTGATACCATTCCAGAAGTACATTTTTTTCCGATTAATTTAGAAAAAAAACACAAAGGTTTTCTGGGTTTGTTCCGACTTTTTAAAACTTTAAAAAAGCTTGATGTCGATGCTGTGGCTGATTTGCATAATGTGTTGCGTTCAAAAGTACTTACTGCTTTCTTTTCATTAAATGGATACCAAACAGCAACTGTGGATAAAGGTCGGAAAGGAAAAAAAGAACTCACGCGTCCCGAAAATAAAATCTTCAAACCTTTGCCTACAATGGTTCAAAGACATCAAACTGTTTTTGAAAAATTGGGCTTTCCAATTGACATAAAAAACCCTCAATTTCCAACTTTGCCGAAAAATCCAGCCAAGCAAAACCAGAAATGGATCGGAATTGCCCCATTTGCACAATATGAATCCAAGGTATATCCGCTGGATTTGATGCAACAAGTGATTAATTCATTAGCAGAAAACGAAAATTATAAAATTTTTCTTTTTGGCGGCGGAAAAAAAGAAATTTTATTGCTAGATGAAATGACCAAAGGTAAAAACAACGTAGAAAATTTTGCCGGAAAAGTAACACTTCCACAAGAACTCGAAATCATTGCCAACCTGGATACAATGCTTTCTATGGATTCTGGAAACGCTCATATTGCTGCAATGTTGGGAATAAAAGTAGTCACACTTTGGGGTGCGACCCATCCCTTTGCGGGTTTTGCACCATTCAATCAACCATTAGAAAATTGTTTGACAGCGGAAAGAGAAAAATTTCCGCTATTGCCAACATCGGTTTACGGAAATAAAAAAGTGGACGGTTATGAGGATGCGATGCGAAGTATTACACCCGAAAAAGTGGTTGAAAAAATCACATCTTTGCTTTAGCAAGTCTTTGCGGATTAAATCCTTAATTTATTAATCCGGTTCATTTCATAAATGTAACTTTTCAAACTTCTAATCGCTTCCGAATAATCGGGGAGCGGATATCCAAAGCGCTCGTGTTCCATTTCTAATTTCTGAATTTCCGCACAACTTTTAACTACTTCCTTCAGCATGTCGAGCATAATGAGTTCTTTATTCTTGGCTTTCTCAAATTTAAAATCCACCAATTCGCTCTCTAAACTTTCACAATACGCCAAGAGTTCTTGTACTTCGGGTTCGTCCAAAAGAGCAAGATTTGTTTTGAAGAAATCGAGAGGCTTTTTCATCTAAGGAAAGTATTAAGACGGAAGAATTAAGTAGTAAGACGAACAAATAATAAAAAAGATGCCTTTACCTCTCAATCTACCTACTCCAAGTTCCCCTCCGATAGCTATCGGAGTTCGGAGGGGTTAAGGGAGGCTTACACATCATCATAATCCACATACAATTCTGCCGAAGTAGGATGAGCTTGACAGGTTAAAATCAATCCTTTGGCAATTTCGCCGTCGGTTAGGATGGAATTTTTCTTCATCTCGGCAGTTCCGTGGGTTACTTTTGCAATGCAGCTGCTGCAAATGCCGCCTTGACACGAATACGGAGCGTCTAAACCTTGCTTTAACGCGGCCTCGAGAACGGTTTGTTTTTGCGACATTTCAAAAGTGGTTTCTTCATCGTCGACCAAAACCGTGATTTTGGTGTGACCTTCAAGCGACTGATCTATTTTATTTTCGGTTGAAGACGAAGTGAACAATTCGAATTTGATGTTCTTTTCTGGAACGTTGTGTTCTTTCAAAACATCACTCACGAGATTGATCATTTGTTCGGGACCACAAAGGTAAAACTTGTCAAAATCGATGTCTTTGTATTTATTATTCAACACAAAATTGACTGTTGATTTTTCAATTCGTCCAAAAAGCGCATGGTCAGATTTGGATTGACTGAACACATAATGTACAAAAAACCGTCCTACATATTTCAGTTGTAAATCGTGCAAGATTTGGTGAAAAATAGTTTCTTCTGGCGATTTGTTTCCGTAAACCAATACAAACGTACTTTTGGGTTCGCTTTTTAAAACGGTTTCTAAAATGGATAAAACGGGCGTGATGCCGCTTCCGGCAGCAAAAGCGGCATAATTTTTTTGACGGTCTAAATTGGGTTCAAAAGTAAAAGTTCCTTCGGGAGTGCCCACTTCGATTAAATCACCGGCTTTGAGTTTTGCGTTTGCCAATTGAGAAAAAGCACCATTTTTTACTGCTTTTACAGCAACTCTCAATTCTCCTGAATCAGGCGAAGAACAAATAGAATATGCCCGACGAATTTCGGAACCGTCTAAATTTATTTTTAGAGTCAAATATTGTCCGGCAGTGAATGTATAATTGGGTTTTAACGCGTCTGGAACGTTGAATGCAATAGAAACCGATGTTGGTGTTTCTCGGCGAACTTCTTTTACACTTAATTTATAAAATGATGACATGAATTTTGTTTTTGGCAAAGATACTAAATACAATAGTTTTCTTATAATGATAATGATCAGATTTATATACCTAGATTTGTTATGTATAAGAAACTTATGTATGTTTGTAATTGCGTTAGGGATAGCAGCGGCATCCTTTTGTGGAGTCCCGACCCTTCGGGACGGAACAAAAGATAGAGCGAATAGCCCGACCCGGAGTTTTTACGGAGGGAAACGCCCAAAAAAATGTATTTGAAATGAAAAATTCGCAATTGTATAAAGGAAGTCTCGTAACGATTATCATGAAACTTCTGGAGGAAAACGGCCGAATGTACGGATATGAAATTACGCAAAAAGTAAAGGAAATCACCAAAGGCGACTTGAATATTACCGAAGGTGCTTTGTATCCGGCTTTACATAAATTAGAAGCCGACGGCTTGCTGGATGTTGAGGTGGAAAAAGTGGACAACAGAATGCGAAAATACTATAAACTCACTGAAAAAGGCACCACTGAAACGGTAAATAGACTAGCAGAATTGGAAGATTTTATTAAGAACATGCAAAGTATTGTGAATCCTAAATTGAGTTATTGAGATGAGATTAACTAGTGAACAAATAGATTTAATAAATCGCTATTTGGAGCAGCGAAACCTCAAATTTGTAGATTTGAAGGTAGAAATAGCGGACCATATTTTGTGCGAAATTGAAAGCGAAATTACTACTAACAATAGTTCATTTGAAGAGTCTTGTAAACTTGTCTTTGAACGTTGGGAACCCGAATTAAGGGAGTCTAAAAAGTGGCTTTTAGGTTTGGAGAATAGTTTTCCTAAAATCGTTGTCAAAAGTTTATTTAACAAAGTCTTGTTTCATTATAGTTTTGTTTTACTAACAGTTCTATTAGTTGGTATTTTGTTAGCGCTTAAAAGTGAAATACATTTTAGTGATAGAATGCTCTCAATTTTTAAAAGTGCACTTGTCTTTTTTGGAATAGTGTATTTTTTATTGAGAAGAAATATGAATAAGACGAAAGTGGTAACAACATACAGTTTTCAGTTTGAGTATTTTTATTTCCCCATTTTATTAGTTTTTGTGTATTTGTTTATTTTGAAACAGTCATTCGTCCAATTGTCTTTATTGCTTTTTTTTGTTGTTAACTTGCCGTTTGCTTTTTATTTTTATTACAAGCATTTTCAGATGGTAAAAAAGTTTTCTAAGGTATGAGATTAAATCAAGAACAAATAACCTACATCGAAAACTACATTTCGACATTTCAAATCAAATACTACGAAGTGTACATGGAAATTCTCGACCACATGATTTTGAGTGTCGAAGCTATTATTGAAGAAGATAAAACGATTTCTTTTGAAAAAGCCGTTATTAAAGCAAAGGTAGAAGGTTTTGGAAAGTACAGTTTTAGAGAAATTGAGGAAGAGCGAGTGGCACTAATTAACAAGAAGCAACGAAAAGAATATGGTATTCATCTGAAAACTTATTTCACGTTACCTTATCTGGCATTTACAATTCTCATTTTTTCAAGTTCTTACTTAGCATTAAATTTTTTTGAAAAACCGTACATTATGGCTCTTGTTTTTCTACCAATAATTTTTTGCCTTATTGATTGGTCTAAAAAGCAATTGAAATACAGTAAAAAGAACAATCTTAAAATTCTGAAGATGCAAAATTATGGCTACTTAGTGAACTTAGTTACATTATGGTCGAACCTTTTCAATGCAGTTGGAATAATAGGAGTTCAAAATTTAAGTAGTTCTGTTGCTTATAAAATATTTGCTTCAATTATCATAACAATGTCGTTTTTATCATTTTTGTTTTACGTTAAATTAAGTAAAAAAGTAACGGAGGAAATCCAGCAACAAATTTTTGTTTAAAATGAAACTAAATGAAGTTCATTAGCGCAATACATATTTGTCCTGCTGAGGCACAGCTTGTCCTGATGGGTTGAGACAGGCTTGTTCCGCAGCAGGACAATAAACCGCAAAATAACACCTATCACTTTCGCTCTAACAAACGTTGTTTTTTAAAAAATTGAACACTGTTTTTGTAACAAATTTTCTTTTTTTGTTACCAATGGTTTAACCACAAAACCAAAATTATGTTTAAAAAATTTTTAACGCTCGAGTGGAAGGCCTTTTTTCGGTCGGCTTCTTTTGGGCAAAGCTTGGGGCTTAAAATTTTCCTCGGTTTTTTTGCCGTGTATTTTTTAATTTCCTTTCTGTTTCTAGGGATATTTCTGAGAGATATCGTTCTTGAATTAAAACCCGATACCCATCCAATTGAAGCAGTAAACAGTTACCTATTGATTTGGCTATTGGCCGAACTGGTCTTGCGGTTTTTTATGCAAAGTTTACCTGTTATGAACATCAAACCGCTACTTGTGGTACCCATCAATCGTCCTACGATTATCAATTTTGTTTTAATCAAAAGTTTATTTTCTTTTTACAACACGCTCACTTTAATCATTATCATTCCGTTTTCTGTTTCTTGTATTCTCAACAATGATGCCGCTCCAATTGCTGTTATTATGTGGCTGATTGCACTCTTTACAATGATATTAACGGTCAATTATGCCAATTTTTTAATCAAGAAAAAATTTGCCGATAATTTAAAAGCTTTGCTTCCTTATTTAATACTTGCACTTATTTTAGGAAGTTTGGAATATTTTGAAGTGTTCAAAATTACAATTGCATTTGGTCAATTTTTTACGCTTTTATTGAAACAACCGTTCTTGGTTATCGTTCCAGTATTGTTGTCCATCGGAATGTATTTTTGGAATTTTGCCTACTTGAGAAATAATTTCTATTTGGATTCTTCGCTTAAAACCAAATCAAAAGATGTTCAAACTACGGATTTGAGTTGGACCAAACGTTTTGGCGACATCGCTCCTTTTTTACAACTTGATTTGAAATTAATTCTCAGAAATAAGCGACCTAAAACCACCGTTTATATGTCATTAATGATTTTGGCCTATGGTTTGCTTTTTTATCCCAACCCAAGTTATCAAGAAACGCCAGCTATGTTTGTGTTTGTTGGAATTTTTATGACTGGAATTTTTATGATTAATTTTGGCCAATTTATACCGGCTTGGGACAGTGGTTATTTCAACATGATGATGGCGCAAAATATTCCTATGAAACAATATCTAGCGTCAAAAGTGGGATTAATGACTTTTTCAGTCATCGTTTTAGGTATTTTAACTTCACCCTATGCCTATTTTGGTTGGAATATTTTTTGGCTCAATTTGGCTTGTGCCATTTACAATTTAGGCGTTAATATACCCATGTTGCTTTTTGCTACTTCTTTCAACAAAAAAAGAATTGATTTAGAGAAATCTCCATTTATGAATTATCAAGGAACCGGAGCTGCACAATGGTTAGTTGGATTACCACTAATGGTTCTTCCGCTTTTAATTTGGTATGTTGCTTATTTGATTTCTACCGAAATAATTGCCACAGCTACATTAACTGTTTTTGGCGTTGTTGGTTTACTATTGCGAAATATTCTAATGAACAAAATTGTATCGCTTTACAAAAAACAAAAGTATGCGATGATCAATGGCTTCAAACAACAAGAAAATTAATTTTACAACCTTCAAAAAACCAAACGATGATACAAGCAAAGAATCTTTCAAAAACATACAACGGAACAACCGTACTTAAAATAGATCATTTAGAAATTCCAAAAGGCCAAAGTTTCGGCTTAGTGGGAAACAATGGTGCTGGAAAAACCACTTTCTTCTCGCTTTTATTAGATTTGATTCAGCCTTCTTCGGGTAACATTATCAACAACAATGTTCAAGTCAACACCAGCGAAGACTGGAAGCCTTTCACCGCTTCATTCATTGACGAAAGTTTCCTAATTGGCTATTTAACCCCCGAAGAATATTTTTATTTCATTGGCGATTTACGGGGCCAAAACAAAGCAGATGTGGATGCTTTGCTCGAAAAGCACACCGAATTTTTCAACGGAGAAATTTTGAATAACAAAAAATATTTACGTGATTTATCTAAAGGAAATCAAAAGAAAGTAGGAATTATTGCCACATTAATTGGTAATCCTGAAGTGGTTATTTTAGACGAACCTTTTGCAAATTTAGATCCCACCACCCAATTTCGGTTAAAAAAAATCATCAAAGAATTAGCTGACGATCCCAATGTGACCGTTTTAGTTTCAAGTCACGATTTGCAACATACCGTTGAGGTTTCCAACCGAATCGTAGCGATGCATAAAGGTGAAGTGGTAAAAGATATTCAAACATCAACCGAGACATTGAAAGAATTAGAAGAGTTCTTCGCGGTGTAAACTAAAATAATCTTATTTTACCGCAAATTCGCAAATTGGTAGTGTTTTTAACTAACTTTATTTGCGAATTTGCGGTAAACTTTTATAGGTACTAGCACATTTTTAGTATTGGCTTTGTCAAAAAACTACTTCTATTTTTTCGACATTACAAAAAGAAACGTATTTTTACCCGTTAATATACTAAAACCGACTTTTAAAAGTTTAGATTAAAAACGTTTTACATTGAAAAACAGCCTCATAAAACTACTTTTATTTAGCGGAATTTTCGGCATTTTGATTGCATGTTCTACTAAAAAAGACCGCTTCATAAACCGTAAATTTCAAGCTTTAAACACCAAATACAACGTGATGTATAATGGTGATATCGCTTTAGAAAAAGGAATTGAAGATTTAAAAACGCAATACAACGACGATTTTTGGAACCTGCTTCCCGTGGAACGAATGGTGGTTTCAAAACAAAAAAGTTTGCCTGGAGACGAAACCAAAAATGCCAACTTTCAACGTGCAGAAGAAAAAGCGACAAAAGCCATCCAAAAGCGCTCGATGAATATTGACGGGAGAGAAGTCAATTCGCAAATGGATGAGGCCCATCTTTTGCTCGGAAAAGCCCGTTACTATGATTTACGATTTGTTCCCGCACTGGAAGCATTTAATTATGTTTTGTACAAATACCCCGAAAGCGACAAAATTTACGAAGTAAAAATTTGGCGCGAAAAAACTAACATGCGAATGGAAAACGACGCAATAGCCGTAATCAACCTTCGTAAACTATTGCGCGAAATTAAATTCAAAAACCAAATCTTTGCCGATGCCAACGCGACTTTGGCACAAGCCTTTTTAAATTTAGAACAAAAAGACAGCGCCTTGGTAAAGCTAAAAATTGCAACCAAATTTACCAAACAGGACGAAGAAAAAGCACGTTATCAATTCATTACTGGACAAATATGGAGCAAAATGGGCAGAAAAGATAGTGCATTTGCTGCATTTCAGTCGGTAATTGATATGAAACGAAAATCGCCAAGACGCTACGTTATTCAAGCACATTTGCAGCAAGCCAAAGAGTTTGATGCCACAAAAGGCGACACGATTGCTTTTTTAGAAAAATTCAACGACTTGCTCGAAGACCGTGAAAACCGACCGTTTCTGGATTTCATCAATCATCAAATGGCTCTTTTTTATGACCAGCAAGACAATCATAAAAAGGCTTCCAAGTACTACAATGCCTCTCTAAAAAAGAAAATGCAAGACCAATATTTAGTCGCTTCGAATTACAGAAATTTAGCAACTTTACATTTTGACGACGCCGAATATGCCACCGCCGGAAAATATTATGACAGTACATTGACAGTTTTGGATGCACGATTGCGCGAACATAAATCGATCAAGAAAAAACGCGAGAATCTTGAGGATGTGATCAAATACGAAGGAATTGCGCAAAAAAATGACAGTATATTAAATTTGCTTCAAATGTCGAATGAGGCTCAAACGGCTTATTTTGAAAAACATATTGTTAAATTAAAAGAACAAGAAAAAAAGGCTGCTGAATTGCTCAAAAAACAGCAGGAAATCGAGTTGCTCAATCAAGCCGGTATGATGCAGGAAGACAATCCTGCTATGGCAAGTAAATCAATGGCGCCACCTACTTTTGATGTCGGGCCGAAATCAACGGAATCTTTTTATTTTTACAACCCTACCACAGTTTCGTATGGAAAAAATCAATTCCGTAAAAAATGGGGAAAACGAAATCTAGGCGACAACTGGCGTTGGTCCCAAGGTGCTAAAAACAACGACGAAAACCCTGAAGACGAAGAAGATGCTGTTGCAGCTGATGATAAGGAGAAAACTGACGAGGAGGAAGTTGCTCAAGATCCTCGATTTACCCCCGTTTTTTATATTTCGCAATTGCCAACAAAAAAGGAAGAAGTTGAGGTGTTGATCAAAGACCGCAATTTTGCCTACTATCAATTAGGTACGATTTATAAAGAAAAATTCAAGGAGTATAAATTGGCGGCTGAAAAATTAGAAAAGTTGCTTCAGTTTGACCCAGAAGAACGATTGATTTTGCCTTCTATGTACAATTTATTCAAAATTTACGAAATCATCGACCCTTCCAAAGCGGCGGCGATGAAACAGCAAATTATGTCAAAATATCCCGATTCGCGTTATGCTCAAATCATCAGCAACGAAACTTTAAATGCCCAACAGCTGAGTCAAACGCCGGATGCAAAGTACGAAGGCTTGTACAAAAAGTACGAAAACAATACCAATACAGCGCTTTTGAATGAAGTGGAAGATGCTATCGACTTGTACACCGGTGATGAGATTGTTTCTAAATTTGAATTATTGAAAGCAAATATTGTTGGAAAGTTAAAAGGCATCGAAGAATATAAAACGGCGCTCAATTTTGTGGCACTGAATTATCCAAACAGTCAAGAAGGCAAGTCGGCCGAGGTGTTGTTGAGCAAAAACATTCCGTATTTGCAAAAATTGAAATTTGATAGCGAAAAACCTACCTCGTGGAAATTGCTATACAAAATCAAAGATACCCTCAATGCATCGGACAAAATTTTAATTGAAAAAATAAAAAAATTCACTTCGGAACGAACGGCAGAGAAGTTGTCCTATTCCGTGGATAATTACTTTTTGGACGAAGTTTTACTGATTGTACACGGCATTCCTTCGGAAGAGAAAGCGAAAGATATTGTGACGATTTTACAAGATTACAATGACTTCAAAATCAAAGAACCTGTTTTAATTGTTTCAACCGAAAATTATAAGGTGATTCAAATTCAAAAAAACCTAGAAACTTATGGCAAAAGTAATTCGGAAGTAAAAACAGTTGATGCAATTCAAACTCCAGAAGAGCCAAAAACAGAAGTGACACCCGTTCCAAGCGCAGAAAATAAAACCAAACCGGTACCGAGTCCGAACCAAGAAAAGTTGAATCCTACCAGTATCAGCAACGAGACGGTTCTTCCTACCAAAAAACCATAAAATGAGTGATAAAAAACCCAAAGTGTATACCGACCTTTTAGGGAAAACGAACCGTATTGTGGAAGGAACCGAAATTACGGGTCACATTATTTCCCAAGCTGATTTCCGTTTGGACGGTCATTTGATTGGAAATTTTACCACTCCAGGAAAAATTGTTATTGGACCAGCAGGAAGTATCAAAGGCGATGTTTCGTGCAAAAATGCCGATATTGAAGGAAAAATAGACGGTGTTTTGAAAGTAGAAGAAATTTTGAATGTCAAATCCAAAGCATCAATCACGGGCGAAGTAACCTGCGGAAAATTATCCGTTCAGCCCGGGGCTGACTTTAGTGCTTCATGTGTAATGAAACCTTCGGCAAAGAAATAAATTTTAAATGGAAGAAAACAACCCTATTAAAACCAATAATAAATGGATCGTTTTTATGAATATTCCAATCCAAATGGGTGTCATTATTTTTGCATTTACTTATTTAGGCATTTGGTTGGATAAAAAATTTACCAACTCTTCTGTATTCACTATTGTACTATCTTTGCTGTCTGTTTTCATTGCATTATACAATGTAATTAGGCAAGTAAAAAACCTAAATAAAAAATGACCGGACCGTTTTTAAATTTTTTAAAGATTTTTCTACCCTTTGCACTGTTGCTTTTTGGAATTCAATACACCATTACTTTACAGCTGTTTGTAACCACACCATTTTATTATTCACTCTGGAGTGTTTACGTTTTTCATTTTATAGCTACAGTAGCATCCTACTTGTTTTTACTTTTTGTGCATAAAAGTTTTCCAGACAAAGCTGGTTACACTTTTATGGGAACAGGCGTGCTCAAAATGATGGCTTGTGTTATTTTTTTAATTCCAATGATACAATCCGATATTGTAAATCGAGTTCCTGATGTTGGCGCATTCTTTATTCCTTATTTTTTATTTTTGCTTTTCGAAACGATGGTTGCGGTTCGTTTAATAAATAAGGTTTAAAACCGACTTATATTGTGGAATTGTTTGTATTGGGTTTATTTTACAAAAAATAATTGATATATTTTCAATTGTAAATTAAATATGTACCTTTGCAAAAATTTTGAATAGTAATATTAGATACACATTTTAATAATGGTAATGTCAAAAAAATCACTTCAATTCTTATTAGCTGCATTTGTAGCATGTATTCCGCTTGTTGGATTTGCAAATACCACCGTTGATAGTACAGTTGTTGCTAGTGAAATTGCTGCTGCATCACATGCCGATTCGACTCATAAAAAGGAAGAATTTAACGCAACAGAATTGATCAATTCGCACATTGGAGATTCGCACGAGTTTCACATTGCCGATTGGGGCGGACATCCCATTTCCTTTTATCTTCCAGTTATCTTGTGGACCAATAATGGATTGGAAATTTTTTCTTCAGAACATTTTCACCATGATAACTCAGGTCATCACGTAGCAGAAATCAACGGACAAGAATTTGTGCGACACAACGAAGTTATTTTTTACAAAGACAAATACGAAGCTTTATCGCAAGAGGATCAAAAAAGTGGTGCTTTTGTATTTGACGCAAGACCGTTGGATTTTTCGATTACTAAAAATGTGTTTTCGATGATCATGTCGGCGATTATTATGTTTTTATTGTTTTTTGCAGTAGCAAGATCTTACAATAAAAATCCTAAAGCGCCTAAAGGAATTGCTGGGTTTTTAGAGCCTTTAGTAACATTTGTAAGAGACGATATTGCACGACCTAATATTGGTGAGAAAAAATACGCAACCTACATGCCGTATTTGTTAACTATATTTTTCTTTATTTGGATCAATAACTTGATTGGTTTAATTCCATTTTTTCCATTCAGTTCGAACCTTACA
>NZ_JBIPPD010000285.1:0-3190 GCF_044368625.1 Flavobacterium sp.
TGCGTGATTACCGTTTTTACAATGGTGATTTAATACACCCAAACGCTACTGCAATTGATTATATTTGGTCTCGATTTGTGGAAACCTATATCGAAAAATCTTCATATCCCACAATGGAGCAAGTTCAAACAATTCAAAAAGCTTTGCAACACAAACCGTTCGATGCTGCTTCGCATTTGCATCAAAAATTTCTCCGAAACCTTCACGAAAAAGTAGAACAAATTCAAACTGAGTTTCCACACATGCAATTTTAGTTGGCATTCACAATTAACTTTCTACAAAATACGCTTTTCAACGTATTGAAAACTATTGGCAATTCGAGCACCTTTGATGGATAACTTTAAATTTATACATCATGAAACCACTACATCGTTTATTTTCTTTACTCCCATTTACATTTATTAGTTGTTCTAGCGATGAATCAAATTCGAACACGATTCTCACAACTTCAGTTTTTATATGGAAAGAAAACGGCATTTAAAACTATTAAGAACTATAAAAATTGGAATAACGCAGCGAATAACAGTTTTGTAGAAATAAATTTAACTGTTGGAGTATGACGTCACTTCCGGAAATGCAATCGCACTGTTGGCATCGAGCATTCTTGTTTTAAGTACAAACAGGAACGATTTCGATTACGGAAACCACTTCACGACAAGGTCTGGAAATTTTACAGAAGCAACGTCAAGAGGAACCACAACTGCCGTTGATGGAACAATTACAGCCATAGAAATCAGGCAAAACGGTTAACTGTAAATAAATTGGGAAAATTCATTTTCAAAATAGTGAGTAGTATATTGCTAATTGGTGCAATTATTTATTGGGCCATAGGCATTATAAAGCAAAAAATTCGTTTTCAAAATAACCAAATCCGCTTGACTTTTGCAATGCAACGGACGCTCAAAATACAGCAAGATTTAAACGATCAATTGAAAATTGCCAAAGATTTTGTAGAAAATTACCCGCAATCATGCGCTAAAATTGCACCATCCATTTATGAACAAAACCGGAGCCTATTAAAAAAACTAATCAAGGCAAACAAAAATATCAAATAGTTAAAATACTATTAAAAAATGATTTAATTTTACGTATTTCTGCTAATAAACACTCTCTTATGCTAAAAAGGATTCTATTTTTTTTGTTGCTTTCATGTTTAGGCAGCACACTTCGATCTCAAAATAAATCAGAGATTGACAGCTTACTTACCGTAATTTCCAGAGCAAAAAATGATTCAATTAAAATTTCTAATTACAACAAAATAGCTTGGCATTATGTGTTTAATGACACCTCGCAAGCAAAAAGATATTTACAAAAATCCGAAAAAATTGCTCTGAAAAACATCAAATCCTATGGCTACAACGAGATTATGAATCTCAAAGGAATTATGATGGAGATCAAAGGAGAAACAGATAGTGCAACATTCTATTTCAAGAAAACCCTCGAATTAAGCCGTAAAAATCGCCATAAAATCATTGAAGTTCGCAGCATCAACAATCTCGGAATGCTCAATTACAACCAAGGAAATTACAAAAATGCGTTGAATTATTTTTTGGAAGGCTTAAAACGGAATGAAATTTTACCCGACGATAAAAAAATTAAAAATTCCATCTTTTACAACAATATCGGACTCATTTATCAGGAGCTGAACCTCAACGAAAAGGCATTATACTACCATAAAAAAGCATACGAAGATCGAAAAAAAACAATCAGTTAAAAGATCAGGCCAGCTCACTCAATAACATCGGCATTTGTTACAATTTGATGCATAAAAACAAGGAAGCCCTTACCCATTTTTATTTAGGGTTAAAAGTTGCAGCCGAATCAAAAAACCTCATTGATTATTATAAAATTATCGAAAATATTGGCAATACTTTACAGTCCAAAAAACAATTTCGAGCATCAATTACGTACTACCAGAAAATTCTCGACATGAAAGATTCCGTAGCCATTAATCCTAAAACTATTATCGGGGTTTACACCGGACTTTCGTCGGCTTATAATGAAATTAGTGATCCGAAAAAGGGACTTTTTTATGGAAAAAAAGGAATCGAATTTTTAGAAGCAAATACCGATTTTAAATATTATTCGAGTTCGCTATATCAACAAATAGCAAGAAGTTATTATGTACTCGGTAATCTTTCAAAAGGGGAATATTATAGTGATTTATTTGCAAAAGTTTTGAAACAAAAATTTTCGGATGACAATGCAAAAAGTATTGCGAACCTAGAAATTAAATACCAAACGGCGAACAAAGAAAAATTGTTAGCAGAACAAAAAACAAAATTATTAAAAACTGAAATTCAAACCCGTAAAAAAAATATCCTACTCATTGGTTTAGTAATACTCGTTCTATTTATTGCATCGATCGGAATTTTGGTAGTGCGACAACAACGTCTAAAAAGCAAACAACAGCAACAAGAATATGAGTTAAAAAAAGCCATTTCAAAAATTAAAATCCAAAACAAATTGCAAAAACAACGACTGGATATATCACGCGATTTGCACGACAACATTGGAGCTCAGTTGACTTTTTTTTATTTCGTCAATCGATAATATTAAATATGCATTTCCAAGTACCGACTTAAAATTAAACACAAAATTAAACACCATAAGTGAATTTACAAAAGCTACCATTTTAGAACTCAGAGATACTATTTGGGCGATGAATTCGAATGAAATTACTTTCGAAGACCTCAATTCACGCATACTGAACTTCGTCGAAAACGCACAAAAGTTTCAGCAAAATATGAGCTTTATCTTTTTTATAGAACCTAATTTAACCCACATAAAGCTGTCGTCCGTAATGGGAATGAACCTGTACCGAACCATACAAGAGGCGGTCAACAATGCTATTAAACACGCGAAAGCCAAGAATATTTCCATTGCTATTAATGGCATCAAAGACGATTTTCAGATAACTATAAGCGATGACGGAATTGGATTTGACGAGAGTAACATTCGTAAAGGAAACGGGTTGCTCAATATGGAAAAACGCATTGACGAAATTAAAGGCACCATCCACTTCAGCAAAAATGAAAAGAACGGTATGCAGATTGTAATCCAAACCCGTTGGGTGTAATTATTTGCAGTAAAATAAATGGATTAGATATTGGTCAAGATACTGAAATTCAGTATCTTGAAGTCTCCAAACAAACCAATATCTATGACAAATATAGTGAAAAATTATTTT
>NZ_JBIPPD010000347.1:0-3188 GCF_044368625.1 Flavobacterium sp.
ACATTGGCGCGGTAGCGCAGAGCTTAACCTGAATATCTGGTGTAAGTTTTCGGAGACCAACATCTGATGCCTATGTGATGCCTATGCCGTGAGCAGGTGGCAACGTCAGAAAGCTGCTTCCGAAACGATCTGAGAAGGTCATTGATTTGTAAGGAAAAATTTGGTGGACGCACTAGGGCTCGAACCTAGGACCCGCTGATTAAGAGACCGAGGCTCAGCCGTTCAGGTATGGATAACGTCAGCTAAAAAATCTCACGATAACAACATAATATCGTGACTATATGTGTATTTTCGTGTAGGAGTGTTCTTGAATAGTCAAGGGAATTTGTTCCCACGGCTGTTCCCATGGGAACAATGCTATGAAGTTTACGACGAAGTCGGTTGACGCAATAAAGCCAAATCTAAAGCAGCAAGAGATACCCGACGCTGCGATGCCCGGGCTCTATCTTCGAGTGATGCCATCCGGGGTCAAATCGTGGACCCTTCGCTATCGTTCGGATGGGTTCCATCGGCGTTACACGATTGGCAAGTATCCAAAGGTGTCGTTAGCCGAAGCTCGCAAGATGGCTGGTGAAATGACTGTAGCAATTGAGAGGGGTCACGATCCACAAGCGGACAAGGCGTCTCGCTACACTGTTCTGCCGAAGAACCTGAAGGATGCGGTGAAGGTTTACATCGATGCTTACGCGAAGGTGCGCACTGTGCGTTGGGAGGACACCTTGCGTATGTTTGAACGGCACGTTTTCCCGGAGTGGGGCAACCGACCAATCGACACGATCAAACGGCGTGACGTGGTGAGGCTGATCGAAAAAGTGCACCAGCAGGCACCTATCCGATCTAACCGCGTGCTGGCTGCTGTAAGACATTTTTTTAACTGGTGCGTTTCGCGTGACGCTCTCGACTACAGTCCTGTGATGGGTGTGAAAGCGCTGGCTAAGGAAAACAAACGGGAACGTTTTTTGGACGACGGCGAGTTAGCGTTGCTGCTGCCGGTTCTTTGTTCCCTGAACAGTCGCTTCGCAGAAGCATTTAAGTTGTTACTCTACACAGGCACGCGACGGTCTGAGGTTTTCGGGATGTCGTGGGATGAGATTGATTTCGACAAAGCGGTTTGGATTATCCCTCGAGAGCGCACTAAGAAACAAAATTTGCCTCATTTGGTGCCTTTGAGCGCTCCCGCTCTCTCGATATTGCGCAGGCTGTGGGCAGAGCGCACCAGCAACCTTGTCTTCCCCTCAACCAACGGTTCTGGGCGCCCAATGAGCGGAATATCAAAAGCGAAGAAAGCCCTTGATGCGGCTATAGTTGCAGCATTGCTCGAGGCAAATGGGGGGACGGGTGACGTTCATCCGCTCAAGCCTTGGAGGATCCACGATATACGCCGCACCGTGGCTACGGGCCTTCAGCGTCTTGGCGCTCGACTTGAGGTCACGGAAGGGGTGTTGCATCATATCAGTGGTTCGCGTGGAGGCATCGCCGGCGTGTATCAGCAGCACGATTGGGCGGACGAGAAAAGGGCGGTGCTTTCATTATGGGAAGCCCATTTAGATCTATTGCTGAAGCAGGGCGAACAGAAACTGTATGGTGGTTTAGGTAATGCTAACCTGACGCATTGAAGTTTCCTGTGGATAAATATTCATCAGTATCAATCTAGTGATACTGATAGACAAGGACGATGCATTTTTTGTCTTTGGTGTCCTTGTTTGCGTCTTTTTGTGATCATATGATCCCTCTCACCTGATAACAACTGTAACCGTGAGGTGATATGATGCAAATTCTATTTGGTGTTAATTCAACGGCTGCAAAGCTGGGGGTCTCACGTTCGACCCTCTACAATGTAAAGCGGGCTGGGTTGATCACTGCGATTAAGCAGGGCAAGCTAACCATGTTCCACGATGATGAAATTCAGCGGTACATTAGCAGTCTTCCTGCTGCGAAGAAGAAAGTTTCGTAAACCTTAAGAGATTTGATTTGAGCTTGGCAGTCGTCGGTTAACGGCAGGGCTGCCGAGGTATGGGCTACTGTGGGAAGCGACCATAGCCCAAGCGCAGTCCTGAGAGTGAAAGCGCGGTCGCCGGTGGAGCGTCATCCATCGCAAGTAGTCACTCATGTTGGTGCGGACGCTAGCGCACTAACCCCTCAATCGGCGCCGGCTCGGTAGTGCAGGTGTAGCGAGGCGGGGCGGACCTCCCTTGGCTCGATAGCCGGGGAGGTCGTCCTGTGCCCTCTGCTCGAACACCTCTCTATAGTGCAGCCTCTTCAGCGGGCATTTTATATGATGTGGTTTTCTCCGTTGGCTTCAGCCACCAAGTTCGCTTCAGCGGTTCGTCAAGATCCGGACATGGTGTTCGTATCGCATGAGCATAAACGTATGGCACTGACGGTTTCATCTGCCGCGGAGATCGACGGCAACATGGCGGTGTTTGGTCCAGATAACAGCTGGCGGGTCAATGTTTCAAAGCAGGGCCGCCGCATCGTACCGGTGCAACTGAAGGTTCGTAGCTGCAAGAAGCAGGTGGACCTAAATACACGCCTGCGGATGAACAGCCGTTGAGATTGTCATAAAAGTGATTTCGGCCAAGAACGCATCAAATGCCTGAAATCGCATCCGCCTTCCCATTATAAAAAATAGCACCCCTCTTTCTCGATAAGAGAGAAGCAATAATTCGTGGCCAGATGCCTCAACCACGCATCGCACCATTGCGATGAGCTGCATATTGCTTGCGTAATGCAAACTTGCTTTCCGTCCATTCATGAGTGCATACGCGAACTGTTGCGGTGAGAGCCGGAATGAGGCGTGGAAACCTCAGAAACGAAGCCCCGGTCACGATTTCTTGGCCGGTAGGCGGGCGCGTATGTCCAAGGCCTTCCGGCCCAAAGGCGTCCGCGCCTTGCGCTTCGTCAGGGTTTCCAACTACCGGCTTGGAAGACGCCTCCATAGAAAGGGGCGCTTGCCCCAGATTTTTGAGGGGCGCAGCAATGTCAGAGCCAGCAATCAGAGAAATTAGTCTTCAACCGAACCCAGACCCCGAACGACGGCGCTACGCCCGTGTTATCGCAATGGTCTCGGAACTGCACAAGGCTGGCTATCAGCACATTCGCCTCTTCCCATCTCTTTCTCCAAACGGCAGTTTTTGGCGGGCGGATATCACATTTGCAGAGAACACCGACGCTAAGGGGCTCCCTAT
>NZ_JBIPPD010000286.1:0-3183 GCF_044368625.1 Flavobacterium sp.
TTTATTTGTATTTTTGCTACGCCTGAAAATTGCCATATTTGAGATTTTTTGAGAGATTTTTCAAATTAAGGTATTCTCAGGCATTTTTATTCTAAAACTTTCGGATAGTTGTGTAGCAAGAATAAATTTTTTTAAAAATATTAATTATGATTTTAAAGAAAGTTTTAATAGACACGACACATCAAAAACACTATTAGAGATAACTGAATTTAACTCTGAAAATATGTTTGAAATAGCAACTAAAGTTGCGTATATACTAAAAAACAATTTTGATATAGAAGAAAACATACTGAACTGTATTAATTATTGTTTAGGAGAGGTTATTGCAAATGTAGATATGCACGCAAATAGTAAAACAAACAGTTTAATATATGTACAATCTTTTAAAAATAAATTTATTAAACTATTTATAGTTGATAACGGAGATGGATTTTATAAATCTTTTGATGAAAATGAGGAATATTCAAATTTCTCTGAAGAAGATTTATTAATACTTTCAGTTAACGAAGGTTTTAAAAGTTCTAAAGGGAAAGGAAAAGGTTATGGACTATTTCACACTAAAGAGTTTGTAACAGCAACAAAAGGAATATTAAGTATAAATACTTGTGGTAAAATGTTAATTTCAAATACAGATAGAACAGAAGTTAGAGATTGCCCAATATGGAAAGGTTCTATAATAACTTTAAAAATCAATGTAGATAATAAAATTGATTTCAGCAAGGTTTTTACATCAAATGGAAATTATTACAAACCATCAGAATTTGAAGAACATATAGAATATTATAATGAAAATGGAATAAGTGAATTATGGTAACAAAAAATATATTATTAGTAGAATTTAATGAAATTCTTTTTTCAAGAAAATTAGCTGAAAAAGTTTTTAAAGAAAAAATAGAAACGGAATTGAATGATAAGAACATAACACTCTGTTTTGATTTTAGCGGTGTATTAACTATAACACATTCTTTTGCAGATGAGTTTTTTAAGATTTTGTTTTTGAATATAGGTTGTGACAACATTAAAGAAAAAACAACATTTAAAAATTACTCGGACTTCAATAAAAAAGTACTAATAACAGCTATGAAAAACAATAAAAACATCTGCTAACAGCGGTTTTGCAAGATTTGGGCTTTCGGCTTATGGAAAATCGGTCTTGTACTTGGAATGTTAATTTATAAATCAAAAAATTGGGAAGGCTTTCCCCAAACCTCGCAAAGCCACAAGACGTTAGCACCAATTTTATGACAGACAATCCAAATAAATCTGAGCTTCAATTTCTGACTTTGGCATATAATCGCTTTTATGACATTTATGACGAAGTAATGAATGATTCTTTTTGGGACAAGGACGAATGGGAACGGTTTTCAAAAATTAAGCAAGCTTTCTCTATTTACGCTGAATTGCTTAATTATGAACCATTAAAGTGGGTAATTGATAAGCTGAAAACCGCACGACCTCCAATGGAATCCGAAATTGGAAGCGAACTTTTCAAATTTGTTAGGAATGTAGTAGCTCATTTCCCGTTTTTCAAATCTTGGGACGAGGTTTATATAAATAATTCGCTTGTTAATTGGTATAAGGAAGGACAGACAATAGATAAATTTCTAAAAAAATATGAAGGGCATAAAGAAGTCAAATATCGTTTTTGGGAACCTGACAAAAAGAAAATGACATATTTAGCAATCTCCTTTCCAACAGAATATGTAAATGATTCAAATGTCTTTCTTAAAGATATAATTTCGGAAAAAGAAGGCGTTAAATTTTCTTTTATCCTAATGCGACAAATTATGAACACACAAGTTGAAGAGATTAAAATCACTGAATAAAATGGAAAATCTTTTACATAAAATATTTGAAGACGCTAACACAATTTTCTTAGAACAGGAGATTGAAAACATTCTCAATGACGTAAATGAAAGGAATCTCTGTGGAAGACTTGCAATTTATTTAAATGATAGAGTTAGAGAGAATAATTTGGCAGGATATTATGTTGACCCAGAATACAACAGAAAGCAAGACGGACAAGTAAAGACAATCCTAGATGAAGAGTTTAATATAATCAATATCAATTGTGACATAATTCTTCATAGCAGAGGCAAAATTATTGCTGTGGACAACTTGATTGCAATCGAAATGAAAAAATCAAACAGACCGGGAGAAGAAAAAATAAGTGACAAAAAAAGACTCAGAGCATTAACTAAAGAGAGTTATGACGACATTTGGTCTTATGACGGTGTTACTTTACCCGAACACGTTTGCGGTTATGTTCTTGGCTTTTACATTGAATTAAATAATAAGACTAGAGAATGCCTAATAGAAGTATATAAAAAAGGTAATAAAGTTAACGAATGGACACAGGGATACTAAGAAAAACTGGTGCTAACAGCCGTTTTGCAAAAGCGGGGGGTTCGTGCTTCTATGACAGTGAAGTGCTAAATTCAAGCTTTGTGCTTCTAATGAAGTTTAGTGCTGAAAATCCCCGCCTTCGCAAAGCGGCCAAACGTTAACTGACACCTTTGAGCTACACAGAACGGATAAACTATATCTAATAATTGAAAAATAAATATAAATGAAAAATTACACAAACAAGCAAGGTTATATTTTAGCTATAGTTATTGCTATTATTTATGCCTTTATTTCACAAGAAAATTTTGACTTTTATGCTTTCCTTGGGAGTGTTATTGGTGCACTATTAATAAATACTATTTTATCAGGAATTATTTCGGTTTTTTGGAAGTTTAAAAATTTTGGTAAAGTAATTGGCATTACTTCATTAATAGTATGTTTAATGGCTTTTTTTGGAAATAGAAAGCACGATACTGAACAAAAAGAAAAAGTTGAAATTGAACAAAAAAACTACAACACTATATCAGATAATTTTAAAAATGTTTACAGCGAATTTAATAGTAAACTTAAAGCAGATAAAAGAAAAGACATCTTAAACAACTTACTTTTATCAAATAAATTGTTTGATGGAGATATTAACGAAGTTTCAAAACAATTGGATGAAGTTGATGAATACTACAATTGGATAAAAACTACAAATGACTCACTTTTTAGTGATTTAACAAAACAATTTATGCATATCCGTTTTTAATCATACTCCTGTAATACTTGCTATCACTAGTCTATCGAAGATTTTCTCACCAAAATATCTGCGATTTAGCTTATAAACAAACTCGT
>NZ_JBIPPD010000288.1:0-3177 GCF_044368625.1 Flavobacterium sp.
CCATTGATAATTTAGATTTTCTGCTTGCTGGTCAAGTAGTGGCATTTACAAGTACGCTAGCGCCAGAATTACAGGATTTAATAATTGAGCATAATTTTATTCACTCCTATTTGATAGATTTTTGCCGCAAAAACGGTGGCAGGGTAGGCATACAGAATAGACAACAAATGGTACAAGCACTCAATAATTGCCATAATTTTCAGTTAAATTCCATTTATCCTAATTTAACTTCCATAAGTATTAACAGACTCAACCTCTGGGCATTTTATTCGTTTTTAAACAACAATCCATTAAATGCGAACACCACAAAAATAAACGTAATAAAAGATTTTATTATTGATGCAGAATTTGATACCGCAAATGAAATAGTTGATTATCTTTACGAAAATAGAGAAGACGATGAAGCGATTGATTTTGGAATAGATGTTATTGATGTATCAAATGATTTGGATATAGATGCAATGTCAATTTGGATTAACGATTATGATTCTTTTAGAGCTCAGATGTCTAATAATGAAAGAGAACTTTTTGATGATTTATTACCTAATAGGAAAATGTGGTATATGGTTGCCGCAAAAAAAGCAATAGTAAAATCACAAGAGATATATCCAAACGATCTTCATAACGGAAAAGGTGATGCATTGCGACATGCTATATGGAATGGTTTGTCCTCCTTATTAATAGGTGCTGATTTAACGAATGAGCTTACCTCAGCTCATGAAAATAGACCACCAACATATGTTTACAGTACTAAAGAAAATGCAATGGACTTATATAATAATTCAAAGGGAAGATTTGTAGCTACCTACTCCAATATTTCAAACGTTATTGATAATATTTTACTATATTGTATTGAAGGTAATTTGATGTATCTCAATAATTTGAATAGTCAAGGTTTTGCTACATCTGCATCAATATTAATACCTACAAATCAATAAATATGAAATATTATCTAATCGTTTTTATTTTAATAACTAGTTCAATCTGTTCTTGCAATAGGTATAGTAATAATATACTGGTAAAAAACTCTAGTAATAGAGTTGTCGATAGTGTAATAGTATTAGGAAATGTAGACTGCAAATCTCTAAAATTTTCAAAAATTTTACAAAAAAGTACTAGGAAAGGATATTTAGCCAATTGCCAAGCTAATAATCAAGGAGATGGAAGTTTTAACGTTAAGGTTTACATCGGAAAAGAAGTATTTGAAAGCAGGCTTGGGTACTTTACGAACGGGGTATCTATTTTTAAAAATATTGAAATTGAAATCAAAAATGACTATAACATTGTTAACCATATAAGCTATTAGAGTTCCAAATACTTTCTTCAAATTTTAATAACAAATTTTTTAAATAAGAAAAAGATTATCATCATATGAATGGACAGCCCCAGGCGGCGAAAGAGAAAAAATATATGGAAAAATGTAAGTTTTTTTAAAATTAGGTTGAAACGGTTTTCATCCAGAAAGCCGTTTCAACTTTATTTTAGGCATTTTATTCATTTTTAAATAACAATCAATTAGGTGCAAACACCACAAAAATAAATGAGATAAAGAATTTTGTTCAAAATGCTCCATTTGATACGAGTAATGAAATAGTTGATTATCTTTACGAAAATAGAGAAGACGAGGAAGCGATTGATTTTGGTAGTTGGACAGCAGATTATCTTGAAGCGAATCCAACAGTAAACATTGCACAATTTCAGAATTGGTTTATGGGAACCTCAGAAGGACAAGATTTCATTTATGATGCCGCTTTCTGGAATAATCCTGCTAATTTAAATTTTCAACAACAGAGTTTACCGAGTTATAATGATTTTTTAGATGGTTTTCCTAAAAATGGAAGTGGAGGGTTTTTAAATGGTGCAGATAATATTTTTTCTTTGGTTGGAGGAGACGTACTACAAGTAAGATTGAACTATCCAGGTAATCAAACAAAAAATGTTTGTGCTTTAAAAGTTTCAATTGCACTCAATAATTCGGAGGTGGTAATACCGTATATTCCAAATCAGACAGTAGAGGGAGGAGGTGATTATGCAGGTAAGTATTTTTTCTTGAATGTAAGAGCTTTAAATAATTGGATGAGAGCTACATTTGGAACAAGTAACCCAAATGATGGATATGCTAATAATCCAAGCCACATATCACTTACAGGACAACAAGGAGGTACTAACGGCCAAAATTATCCAAGCTTAACTGCAGGGCTTAAAGGAATTTACATGCTGGTAATGCCTACTGGGTCAAACTTATCAGGACATGCAGATGTTATATATAATAATTACTGTCCAGGGAATTGTAATTTTCAACTACCTGTTGAACATATAGACATATGGGTTTTAGATTAGTGCCTAAAATTTAAACAAACATTTATGAAAAAATATGTTTTATACTTTGTTTTCTTACTCGTGTTATTTTCATGCTGTAAAACACCAAATCTAACCTTTTTTGGCGATGATTTCAGCAAAGGGAAAGGTTACGAATATGGTAAAGTTAGTAATTCTTGGATTACTGCATATAAAGACAATGTTTTTTATAGCTGTATAAGAGAGGGATATAAGAATGATAGTATTTGGCTCCTAATGGATAAGGAAGATTGGTTCAATACTTATGATGCAATTGATTTTACAGATTTAGACACAGCTATGATAATTGGAAAAAAGGTAATAAAGGATTTACCAAATGAAGTTTATTTCAACTCTCAAGAGTTTTTCTCCGAAAACGACAAAAGTAAGCACAAAAATTACATATCTTCTACCTGCTTACATTACTATATAAGTAGAGAGTTAGATTCAATTGCAAAAGAAGCATTTAAGAACGAGGTTAAAAGGAAGACAGAATTATATGGTAAAAATTATTATCCCTTTCTTAATGAAAAAAAGAAAAAATAATAAAACATTTATGGGAATTAAACTAGAAATTATGAAAAAAATATTAGTATTGATAATTGTTTTTTGTTGATTTGGATGTAAAGCACAGCAGTCAGATTTGGAAAAAGAAAAAGATTGGATATGGTCTTTTAAGAGTATTGCGATTTATTCATGTCTTTGTGAATTAACAAAAGATGGAATTGCGAAAGAGTTAATGAAAAATATGTATATCCGTAATTGCTCATATTTTTGTATATTTGTTTGATAGATAAATTATTGGGTATGAATATTTTTAGTTTTGGAGTCGAATTTAGT
>NZ_JBIPPD010000287.1:0-3177 GCF_044368625.1 Flavobacterium sp.
TATGTTGCATGTTTAAAAATACGATTTTTGTATTTTGTATGCAAGTTTTTTAGTTATATTTGTTAATAAGATTACTTCGTCAGTTCGCTATCGCTCGGGTGTGAGGTTTTTTCACAGTCTGACGTTATAAGCCATTTTGCGAAACCGAAGAGAACTCGGTTAAAAGTTCAACAGCATCATTCAAATGTTTATATCCGAATTTAGTTATTACTTTATTTCTGAATAAATCCATTTGTGTAAATTCAGTCCCTTGTGCATAAAGATGGAAATTTATAGGATAAAATTCTTGGTCATCACAATCGTTTTCATCAAGATACCCACCAAATGTTTCACATAAGTATCTTGCTATTTCAACTGAATTACCCCACATTCCTAAGCTACACCATATTCCACCTATACCGTTATCTCGTTCACAGCAATTTGTAAAAGAAACAGCCAATTTCCTTTGGTCTTCTCCGTCTTTAAAAGTCAAATACATAAAGTCAGAAGCAGTTGCTCTAACTTCAACATCTGTATATTTTTCAGATATTGCTTTTTCTATTTGTTCAATTGTAACTCCTTTGCGTAAAATCGCTGTTGTATCTACTCCCATTGTTTTTAAATTAAATTGTTAAGCCAAACACGAATAAAAACGGCTTATAACAGCGGTTTGGCAAAATACCGCCACAAGCCTTTGTACTAAATTTCAACATTCTGCAAGGCGGTACTTCGCCAAGCCGTCGAACGTTGGCAGAAAGTTTTTGCGAGACGTTAAAAATTGAAACATAATATTAAAATTACCAAAAATCGGAAAAACAGAAACAGCGACTAAAAAAATAAACTAATCTAAAATCAACTTTATGAAGAAAAATTATTTATTAATTTTATGTTTAAGCTCATTAATAAGTTATTCACAACAAGTAGTTAAAAAAGTTACAACTACTCAAGTTAGTATTCTAGCACTTGCAAATGGTACGACTTTATCAAATACTTGTGGCTCAAATAATATTGATGTTGGAAATTCCGATAATTGGGGAAATGTTACAATATACACAAATACTAATACAATTGTTAGTAAAACAGAAACAGTAGCAGTTTTAACAACTTTACCTAATGAAGTTGTTGGAAATTCCATATTTATTTTTGACACAAGTGCTCAAAGTAAAACAGTTTACACACTGCCAAATCCTGATGCATTATTGAGTTTTTTTGCAAAACGTGGAAGAGGCGACTGTGACGGAGATTTAGGAATTGAAAGTATTATTACAATTTGGGATTTACCCTTAACACAAACTGATGGTTCAGCAATCATTAATGGTACTAAACTTCGTTTTACATCACCATCTTTAATAGATTTATCAACAGGCGGTGGCTTACTTTCTACAAAGGATTTGTGGTTTGAATGGCAAAATAATAATTGGATTTCTTTGAATATAAGACCTGATGGTAGCATTACTCCTACGATTATAGATTGGGGTTCATTTTTAAGTACTTTGATATCTGAAGAAAATAACTCCTTAATTATATATCCAAATCCAACAAGCAATTTTGTATTAATTCAAAATTCAAACTTTAGCACAGAAAAATATGAATTCAAGATTTTGGATTTAAGTGGTCGAATTGTAAAAAGTGGCAAAACAAAAATTAATACAGAAATATTGGTTGATGATTTAGTAAGTGGAAATTATATAATCAAAATTGAAAATGAAAATGGAGAAATATTATACAAAAAAATAATAAAAAAATAGAAGATGGAAAATTTGAAAGAAATAATTTATCAGAGTATTTTAGCAAATGGTAAACCACAACAACACTATTGTAAACATTGTGGAGCTACACACGGTGGTTTATATAGTGCCTATGTCTGCGCTAATTGTTGGAAAAAAGGATTACGATAACATATTAAACCTTCTGCCAACACACGTTTTGCGAGATTGCGAATTATGTGGTAAATTCACGATTATCTTTCGCAAGAACTTTAGTAGTAACAGAAAATACTCGGTTACGAAGCTCGCAACCTCGCAAAGCGCGGGAACGTTACAAGCAAGTGTGAAGAACAGACCGCAAATGTAGAACACGGAAAAAATGAATAAAATGAATTTTGTTTGTAAAGAAATGTCAATTAGTGACGAAGAATTCGGTTGTACTGTGACATTCTCCGAGAAGGAAGAAGACAACGATTTCGAAATCCAAAAGACCGTTGACGAAATAATGAATTCATTAGGACAATATGTAATGCTTCAAAGAACATATGCAGAAAACGAATTTGATGACGACTATTATTATTTTGAGACAAACCAACTTGACAAATCAGATGAATTAGATGACTTTGAAATTAATTTAACAGAAAAAAACTTTATTCTGACAATTGAAAATCATAAATATGAAATTCAAATTGAACCTAACGAACAAGAATGGAACGAACTGAAAGAAGCACTTAAAAAGCTAACTGAACATAAAGGACGACTTAACATTAAATAAAAACAACTTGAAATTGATAAATAAGAGTGTAATAAAAACCGAGAACAATGACGTTAAATAACAGAACACCAGCTTGTAACAGCACCTACCCAAAAGGCGGGGTTTCGTGTTCCAAAGACAGTTTTGTGGTTAATCAAACATTAGTTTTTCAAATCAAGTTTTGTGGTAAAAGTCCCGCCCTTCGGGTAGCTGCAAAACGTTAGCAGATATTTTACCTAAAAAGACGTGTAAGTGAAAAAAGAAATCATATTTAAAATAGATAATAATACACAACCAAGTGATGTAATATCAAAACTTGATTATTCTGAATATGAAAAAGACATCATACTAACTTATACTTGCGGAGATTTTTTAAAAGGGGAATTATTTACAATAATCAATGCCTATATAAAGCTTTTAGAAATAGAAAAAATACCTTTTACATTTAAGCTATCAGATGATAATTGTGATAGTATAAACTATATAGCAAGAACACAGCCGTCCGAAAGTTTTTCAAAATCGATAAAAACTTCTTGTTAGCCCAATGTTTTAGTGAACAAACTTGTTTGTAAAGCCGAAATATCTTTTTCAAAAAGTGTTTTTATATTTTGTTTTATGTATATCCGTAATTGCTCATATTTTTGTATATTTGTTTGATAGATAAATTATTGGGTATGAATATTTTTAGTTTTGGAGTCGAATTTAGTAGTGAAGCCAATTGTATTGCGCATTTTAAAG
>NZ_JBIPPD010000360.1:0-3172 GCF_044368625.1 Flavobacterium sp.
TGAAGGATTATATTTGTATTGATTAAGACCAGTCCAACAATTAGTAGTACATTTCATTGCTTTAAAAGAAGCGTAGTAATTGGTAGGACATTCAGATACACACCACCCATAACCAGTAGTACCCATCGAATCACCAAATCTATAAGGAGCAGTGCAGTTGGATACAGTTGGCGGCTTTACACATGATCTTGTGAAATTGTCTCTAAACCATCCATCGTTAGATGGACATCCTGAACGGCAAATTCCATCAGCCCATTTCCATTTATCATTATTTATATCACAGACACAAATACCACCAATTGCAACTTCTGCAGTATTACTGCAACCAATACAATCATTAGCTGTTGGTCCACTACAATAATTACAAGAACTATGACATTTCAAGACAGTGACTTGAATACCATATAATCCCCAATGTAGTTGATATCCTAAATTATTTTCCAGAAGATTTTAATTTGTTGTCAGATAAAAAGTCTATGTTGTATAATTTCTTGTAGGGACTTGGGCAGTAGTGAAAAGGACATAGTCCATTTTGTTAGTTCCGCAAAGTTGTTCTCCATAAGCATTTTTAATATCGTAATTCCAAGTCCAAATAGGAGCTGAAGTGTTTGTATCTCTAGCTAAGTATATTGCACCTCTGGTGTTATATTAGTCCACAAAGAGTAACCCAATCTTCACTGTATAGGCGTAGTAGTTTGTCCCTGTAGTAGTGAAGGTGTACCCAAAATATTTGTTAGTTGTTGGGCTGACTTGCTGATATCCGAAAATAGTTGAAAAAGATCCACATGTTAGAACTGATAAAGGTTAAATTAGAGTATTTGTATAAGAATCGCCAGTAACCCAGGTATATGTGTTTAAGCCTGTATTTGTGTTTAGAAGGCATCGATTAGAACTATCAAGATAATATCCAGTGTAGCATGTAGCACAATTTGTTATTCCTGTACCGGTGCAGGTTTTACAAGTTATATGGCATCTGATATTGCACGTTGCATATAGTGAAGAAGAATATCCCTCCAAACATTTACAATTTACTTCACTCCAAGGAGCCGAGACTGAAGGTGGTTCATAATAAGAGTATGTTCTGCAAGTATTCTAACTTATGCATTTTCCACCAACAACGACATAGCCCAGCAGACAAGAAGTACACACCAGTCCATTGCTACAGAAACTATCTGAACCACAACTAATATATGGATAATTATTCCTGATAATAGAAATATCGCAGTTAGAACAAGGAGAAGGACAGGGGTAGCAAGCTAATGTTCTAAAACTTCCATAATACCCAATACTTGTTATATTATTAGTCGAAAGTGGGCAAACATTCATGCATTAGGAGTAACTGTCATTATAGGCATATAGAAAAGCTACAATACCTCCTGAAGAAAAAGCATAATTTGCGCCCTTGCAGGTAGAACAGTTGATGCTAGAACGTTCACATGTTAAACAATTTGTACCACAATTGTTGCATCGTGTTTAATTAGCAGGATAACCAAGGTCGAGTGCAATATATTGGCCAATAGGACATATATCATCACATACTGTATTGTTGGTCCATTTGTAATAGCCATTTCTACAAATTGTACATTGAGTATTCCTAGGCCCAGTACAGTGTATACAGCGAAAATCACAAAGCATGCATAAATTTGTACCACTTCTGTAATAAACTGTATTTGAAGCAATATTGTTTGCAGCTGTACCATTTATATAGGTCTCAGTAGGCCCAGACACTAAAGAAGCATATTGTGCAAAATTGACACTACGTTGATCTGTATTCGCATATCCAGTACGGTAAACTGGGAAGTAGAAGTAAGTAGGGCAAGACGTTACACATTTTCTATTCGTATTATAAGAGGAATGTCGACACATGTCATAAGTTGATGTTCTACATTATGCGCAATCATTTGGGGTAATATATTTCGCCAGACATTATGCATATAAATCCATTAAGAAATAATTATTACGACATTGTAAACAATTTGTAGCACTATTTCTACACCATCTACACTAATCAACACAATCATGGCATGTTCTATCACCAACACCAGTCGAAGTGACAATATTAGCCTAGTCAATATACTATCCATGCCAATCTCCAGTATTCCATGTATATATTCCCATCGGACAACTTTATTGGCAATAATTTGGTCTTTGTGACCACATATAATTAAATCTTTTGCAAGTAAGGCAATTAGTTTGATCAGGTCCATCACATGTCTGGCAATGCTAATTGCAAAAATAACAAATACCATCATTATTAAGTCTACGGTAATAAACACAACCATTATCATGGGCATTCGTTTGACAAGAATTCCATGACCATGTATTATAAGGTTCAACACTATTAGTTGTTGACTGAGAGACATAAAAATAGAAAGTTGGACAAGTATTTGCGATTGGATAGCACTGACTATAATAGCAGGTATATTCAGGTACATATCCAGTCGTACTAAATCTTGTAGTACATGTACTGGTAGTATCATCAATTAAATAATAATTCGCTCTACATGACCAACAATCAGTTTAGGCAGGACCATTACAAAAATTACAACGAGAATCGCATACTCTACATTCATTATCAGAACTAACAACATATTGGCCAACCGAATTAGTACCAAATCCAGAACCACCAATAGAAACACTAGGGCAATAAGTATAACAACGACCCCAACCATTCCATAAATACCATCCGCCCCTACAAGATTGGCAATTTTAATGCGGATTATTTTGTCCATTACATGTTGTACATTACCATGAACATTTTCTATACATCGCCATATCTATATACTTACTAGTAGTCCCACAACAGTTCCCACGCCAATGACAATCGCACCAAGTATATGTATCTCTATTTTGACCTATATAATATTAGCCATATCTACCATCTGGGTTATTGCAACTCCAAATACTGCCAGCATTATTTTAATAGCATGTACCATATCCTGGGTTTCCACAATTCCAAAACCCATCCCAACTAGGACATCCACCCTCGACGAGATATAAATTAATTAGCAGAATATTGCATATGAACATGATTTTATAGTGAAGCTACTTAAGTTTTATCATCTTATTGTTTTTCAATAGCTTTATTGTTATTATATTATTTATGATAATATATTAAATTCATCAGCCATTATATTTATATATTTTATATAATCTCTTACCTTAGATTCAT
>NZ_JBIPPD010000374.1:0-3170 GCF_044368625.1 Flavobacterium sp.
TGGTTGGAATTTTTATGTAATACGCCAAAAGGTTCACAAGTTTTAGAAATTATTAGAGAGATCCCAAATGTCTTATTGAATATCGGTGGAAACAATATTTTACAAGGCAAATTTGACATATTAGAATCATCTTTAAAAAACTTATATTCAAATATTAAAAATCCAGTGTTTATAACAATCCCATATATTTATGCCGATTTGACATCTAAACTTATAGGAAAATCTAAAGATGCAATTGTAAATGAAATTGTAATCGCTAACGAATGGATAAAGCAATATCCAAACATTGACATAACACCTTACACGGGCAAAGATGGGACTCCATATTTTTTTACGCATAAAGATCTAGTTCATTTCACAGATGATTTTGATTATACGGTCAGAATCCCATTGGTCAATAAAACTTTATGGTCGGTGTAATGTTTGATAGCATTAAAGATATACTTGCAATGGTAGCTTTAGGCGCGTCTGGAATTTCCGTTTATATTGGATTAAAAACAAAATCAGACAAGGCCGAAATTAAAAACGAATACAAGGATCTAATATCCGATAGATCAAAAGCGATTTACGAAAGGATGGATCGCGAAATAACCAAAGTTGAAGAAACTATAAAATCAAGTATTAATTTAAAATACCATCACATCGATCAAATTAAAAAACAAACTAACGAAATAGAAAATTTCGTTATGGCTGAAATTAAAGTTCTAAAATCGCAAATTGCGGATAGAGATAGGCGACTTGATAAATTGGAAGAAAAGATTGACCAAGTAAATAATAAACTTATTGATATTCGTGAAATCATTATAGGAATTGCTAAGGGGCAAAAATGAAACTAGCCAAGATTATTCCATCGCCTAACGATCAAAGAGACGACGCAGCATGGCTTGAATCCAATTTTAAAATTGCTGGAAATTCTCAATGTCAGGGGAATCTTAGAGATGATATGATTCGAGCGATTGCACTGGAATTTAATATTGTGGAATTGCAAACGATAAATACATTTAATTATTATTCAATGTTTTCTGCCTACATGAAAGATGTAAAAAATATTCATGTCTCAAGATTAGATTTAATGTCATTCCAAAATCATAATTGGTTCATGAACACTCTATTTGAAAAATACGATTTACCTATCAAAGTAATGACCAAATCATCGCAAATTAAAATTTCAGAAATTAAAGAATCAATCGAAAAAACTAATAGAATCGTTGGTTTGCATGGTTATTTTACTCCATCGGGCCATGCAATAAGGATAAACGGATTTGATGATAAATCTCTAGATGTCAATGATCCATACGGATTCCATCCATACAAAGAAATAAAAAAAGGTGGACGCTTTGTATATTCTAACGAAAAAATAATGTCTGTCAAACCTTATAGATTAGTAACCTTGGAGGATATATAATGCCAGGTATCACGATGTGCCTAAATAACGAGTGTTCAAAGAAAAATAATTGCTATAGATATACTAGTATACCCAAAAAACAAAATCAATCATACACTAGATTCCCAAGCACCGCTAACGGATGCGGTTTATGTATGAATAAAAATCCATACAAGGAACCCGAAAATGAAATTACAAATAGCTAAGATCGATGTAAATTACATACAACTTGATTTATTATTTTTTGGATTAGATATTAAAATCGACGTTGGTAAATTATTGAATGAATTTGGATTGTTTAATGAGCAAGGCGAAATAATAAAACGTGGATTTAATTCATACCAAGAAGCATTGAACTATCTACAAGAGATGGAGTATAAAGAAATATGAGCAATAAAAAACAAGAAACAAAAAACATTTTTTCAGGAATTTATTTCACCACAAATGATTTCTATAGAACAATTGGACTAGCTTTTATCATAGCTGGACAATTTACGCATAAATTAGAATATACAATTTACGATCAAACTTTCCAAACTTCAGAATTGACTTTAATCGGGGTCGGTATTGCAATTATATTTCCATTACTCATGAGAAAATTCTCCAGGGATTCTAGCCAATGAATTTTATAAATTTGCTACCATTCAAAGTCAAGATTTACATAGTGTTAGGTTTGTTAATTTTAATTGGCGTGGGAATTATATTTATTAATCGTAAAATTGAATCATCTAAGCGAGATTACGATAAATCCGAAGAAACAGAATATTCAACCGTCAAAGAATATTTAGATTTAATTATAAAATAAACTTAGACCCGTCAAGCCTTCTGGTTTCTGCAAAGCAAAGAACTTTGCGGACGAAGATCCAAGCTCAAATCGGCGGGTCATTTTTTTGCTTCAAAAACATAAAAAAATAATAATCAACCTTGACATTTTTTGTCCTTGTTTAGAATTGTATTTACTTTTAAGAACGAGGACCGAATATAAATGATAATCAAAATAGATAACGAATACATGAACCTGAATCATGTAGCAAATTTCTATAGCTACAAAACAAGCAAAGAAAAAGACGATGGAACTTTAAGTTTTAAATATTATGTAAGGTTTCACTTGCCGAACAATATAAACAAAGCTTTTCTATTTCAGGATGCCGATCGCATGCAAATTGAAATGATAAACCTTGAAACTGCAATATTCGATGGTGCGAGATACCATGTTATGGAGCTAAAATCCGATGCAAGCTTATAAAATCTGTATACTGTTATTTTTAATATCTTGCACAAATGGAAATCAGATCCGAAAACAATCTGAAGAAATTTGCAAGGATATCCAAATTCCAAAAAATGCAATTGTAAGCGAACGTGAGAAGCTCTTAACATCTAAGGGAATTTACATTCCGGCAATTCGATACAATGCTATCGTTTTACATGCTAAGCATTTGCGAGATTGCGGAGAATCTAAAACTTGCGTTATACGTTGGACTGAATGGGAAAGAGATTGCGAGATTTCAAAATCCATGATTGATCGGCTTGCTGGAATTTCATGCAAACTCGAAAAGCCAAATTGTGAGGTAGGGGAATGAGTCCAGACGTTGAAAAGAGAATTTTTATTTCGCAAACAAATAAATCCAAAAAAGAATATTTTAAGCAAATAAAAACCTTAAGTTTTATTGATAAAATTAGATTGAATTATTGGATATTTTTTAATGAAGCAAAATGGAATAAAGTTTTTTATAGCTTTATCGTAAATCATGATTTAAAGAAATCCATCCAACAAGCAAGGAAATTA
>NZ_JBIPPD010000289.1:0-3162 GCF_044368625.1 Flavobacterium sp.
TGGTTGCTCCTCAGCAGAGCCAATGTCCTCTTCAGTTTGATGCGGTAATATAATTAATTTAAATTGAAAAATTACCAACTATTTTTGACCACATTACCAAAAATAATAAAAAAGAAGCCTTTCGGAAATAAATTCGAAAGGCTTTTTTTATTTTTTAAAATAAATATAAAGAAATCGTAATCTTTAATCGTCATTTCTTGGCGGCTTTTTTCAAAGCAGTTCCTCCCGGTAAATTCATCTTATCTGTTAGAACAGAAAGTTCATTTAGATTGAAATTTCCAGTAAGCGACATAAGCACCGTTTCGTTACTCGCGCCACTATCTTCAATGAGCATCAAAAGCTCTTTGATTTGATTGTCTTTTCCAGTCGACTTCACTGAAATCCGGATATGCTGTGTGCCATCTTTAACCCGCATCAACTCTTCCAAACCAGCAGAAATTAAATATTTTTCGGATGTTGCTTTTAAATCCGCTTTCATTTTTGAATTGGAAGTTGTAAAAACTTTCAAATTATCTAACTTTTTGATTAAGTTGAGGTAATTTTGCACCTCCTTATCTTTGGTATCCATCTTTACATTTCCCATCATTTGGAACATTTTTTTGGTAACCAAAATTGAACTTACCTGATCTACTCCGTCAAACTTATCAAACACCGTTTGTTGTGCAAAAAACACATTGGGCAATAAAATAAAAGCAATTAAAGCATATAGTTTTTTCATTATTTTAGGTTTTTTAAAATTTAATTTTCGAGTTTAAATATTTTATTTTTTGCAATTTCATATTCGGTAATGTACTGTACACTTTCGTATCCTTTATTGACTTTTTTTGACAAAAGCGAAAGTGCTTTTTGGGTTTCTATCAATGCAATTTTCGGATCGTCATACGTTCCTAAATCACCGGAATTGTTGGAATTGCACCCATTTAGGCTAAAAGTCGCAATGAGAACTGCAACGATAAGTACGGTTTTAGTTTTTAGTGTTTTGTTAATTAATTTCATAGTTTTTTTCTGTAATTTGAAACTTTCTCTCTATGGCATTTTATTCCAACACTAACAAATGATGTGCCAACAGTATCATTTTTTTTCCTGCGGAATAAATGTACGAATTACATTTGATTAAATGTACAGTTTCCAATATTCAATAAAGGGTACAACCATTAGTCATTTTTTTAACCACTACGAATCTTCCTGTTACGGATATAAAATCAAAACCTAAACTCAATGACTTTACGTCCAAAAAAAGTGGATTTTAAAACTAAAGTACTTAAATTTACGTTTATAATTTTACTTAATTTCTGTATGATACCCCTTTTTTCTAGGGATTGAAATTAGTAAATTACATAAAATTTTGTTTTTTTAATTTATAAATATGTCCCAATGAAAAGCGTTTCTAAATCTATATTTATTATAATTCTTGTTTTTTTTACCTTATACGGTTGCGAAAAAAATGACGATTCATTAAACGTTCCTGCCGAACTTGAGGTGCAAAATTTTATTTGGAAAGGTCTTAATTTATACTATTTATGGCAAGACGACGTACCCGATTTGGCCGACGATCGTTTTGTAAATCAGGGCGAACTCAACACGTATTTGAGTAATTTCAATGATCCGTTTGCACTTTTTAATAATTTGAGAGTAGATCCAAGTATCGATCGTTTTAGCGTTTTAGTGGAAGATTACGTTTTTTTGGAAAATCTTTTTCAGGGCGTGACAAAAAATAACGGAATGGAATTCACTTTACGTTTCAAACCCGGAAGTCAAACCGATATTTATGGGGTGGTTAATTATGTTATTCCCAATTCAGATGCAGAGGCTAAAAATATTACAAGAGGAATGATTTTTTACGCTATCGATGGTCAAACACTCACGGTTGACAATTACAGAAACTTAATTGCCGCAAATTCGTATACCATCAATTTAGCCAATTTCGACAATGGCGCCATCACTCCCAACGGGACTTCGATACTTTTAACGAAAACAGAATTAACCGAGAATCCCGTATTTTTAACCAAAGTCATTCAAACAAGCAACCAGAAAGTAGGCTATTTGATGTACAATGGTTTTACCGCCAATTACGATTTGCAATTGAACCAAGCTTTTGGAACATTAAAAAGTGAAGGCGTGACTGATTTGGTACTGGATTTGCGATATAACGGCGGCGGATCGGTATTGACTGCCACACGATTGGCCAGTATGATTACCGGTCAATTTACCGGACAATTGTTTGCCAAACAACAATGGAACAGTAAAATTCAAACCTATTTCGAAGAAAATAATCCGGCTCAATTGGTCAATAATTTTACCAATACAATCAACAATACAGCGATTAATGATTTGAATTTAACCCGAATTTATATACTTACCACTGGCGGAACGGCTTCGGCAAGTGAATTAGTAATCAATGGTTTGAAGCCCTACATTGAAGTTATCCAAATTGGAACTAAAACAACGGGTAAAAATGTAGGTTCGATAACGCTGTACGATTCGCCGTCGTTTAACAAAGAAAATGTGAATAAAAACCACAAATATGCCATGCAACCCATCGTTATAAAAACAATTAACAAAGATGGTTTCGGCGATTACCAAAACGGAATTCTACCTACCACCGAATTAGCCGAAAACCCCGGAAATATGGGCGTTTTAGGCAATGAAAACGAACCATTTTTAAGCACTGCTTTGGGATTGATTAACGGAAATGCACGAACGTTTCAGCACGACAGCAGACGTTTCGGTAACGAATTTAAAAATTCGAAAGCATTGCAGAGTTTCGGAAACGAGATGTATATTTTAAATCACGCCTTGCTTGAAAACTTCTTTCCTTATTAAAATTTGGGAGTACCCTCGTAATCCCAACATTTTCTTCCATCGAGAAAAATCACGATATGACGAGATCGTGCCTATTTTTTCTGCTTTTTTTGTCTCTCCAAGTCCCTTTTTTAAAAGATTTGGAGAGACAAAAAGGATTACCCTGTCAGTCGATCATGCGAAAGACGGCTATTTTGCAATCATTTTTTTAACGCAACAAAACGAAATTAATTTATATGCATATCCGTTTTTAATCATACTCCTGTAATACTTGCTATCACTAGTCTATCGAAGATTTTCTCACCAAAATATCTGCGATTTAGCTTATAAACAAACTCGTTCAGATACAGTTGTAAGTTT
>NZ_JBIPPD010000290.1:0-3159 GCF_044368625.1 Flavobacterium sp.
GCTTCACGCAGTAGTTTCTCTTCATTAGGATTAAAAACAAAGTCGTAATACGTTTTTACTTCTGGAAATTTAAGGTACAATTCAATAATTTGTTCTTCAATTTGCTCCTTACTCAACTCCGTTACATATTTCTTTAAATCCCGCTTGCTCATTGAAAAGAATTAAAATCTGTGATTGAAAAATCAATGATAATACTTATTTTTGTAACCCACAAGAAAAAAAGTTTATGGAAGAAGGAATAAAATTTACGCCAGCCGATAAGTACATTATTAATCCTGTAAATAGTTTTATCAGCAAGTCTACTACTGGAGGTATCGTCCTTTTTATAGCAGCTTTAGTTGCGATTATTTTGGCCAACTCCTCTCTATCCCACTGGTATCATGAAATTTGGGAACATAAAATAGGATTGTTCTTTGACGGCGAATCGTATTTGAATTTCACAATTCACCACTGGGTGAACGACGGATTGATGGCTGTTTTTTTCTTTGTAGTAGGACTAGAATTGAAACGAGAACTTATTGGTGGAGAACTATCCAATCCTAAAAACGCCATGTTGCCTATTATTGCAGCACTCGGCGGAATGGTTGTACCAGCTCTTATTTATGCCGCTTTTAATTTTGGTACCGAAACATCTCACGGCTGGGGAATTCCTATGGCAACAGATATCGCATTTGCGTTAGGTGTTTTGTATATTTTGGGAGATCGTATTCCGCTTGCTCTAAAAGTATTTTTAACCGCTTTGGCCATTGTAGATGATTTAGGAGCTGTTTTGGTAATCGCCATTTTTTATACGGCTGAAATCGATTTTATCATGCTGTTTACAGGAATTGGATTTGTAGTTTTCTTATTTTTATCTAAAGCATTTGGTATAAGAAATACACTTTTTTATGCTATTTTAGGAATCTTTGGCGTTTGGTTGCCCTTTTTACTTTCGGGTGTTCACGCAACTATTGCATCTGTTCTTGTTGCTTTTACAATTCCAGCGGATTCTCGAGTAAGCGAAAATGCGTTTATTCAAAAGATAAAATTGTACCTTAATCAATTCAAAGAGGCAGACCAAAACGAAAAAGCCCCAACACTTACTACCGAACAATTGCATTATTTAGACCATATTCGGGTAGTTACTAAAGATGCAATGACTCCTTTACAACGATTGGAACACGGCATGCATCCCTTTGTTAGTTTTATCGTCATGCCTGTTTTTGCTTTAGCAAATGCCGGTGTAACCTTTTCAAATGATATTTTTGCCGAAGCTACAAGTAATGTTACTCTTGGAGTTGCTATAGGATTAATCGCAGGTAAAGTCTTAGGCGTTTACGGCGTTTCAATGGGTATGATCAAGCTAAAAATTGCCAATATGCCAGAAGGTTTAACCTCAAGACATCTTTTTGGTGTAGGTTTTCTTGCAGCTATCGGATTTACAATGTCGTTGTTTGTAACAAATCTTGCCTTTACTGGCCCCACACCCGAATTGATTGCCGAGCATCAGTTGCAAGCCAAACTGGGTATTTTTATGGCCTCATTAATTGCAGGACTGATTGGATATTTCATACTTAAAGCTGTTAAACCAAAAACTATTATCACTCAAAATAATGCTTAAAATTTTTAAAATTGTCGCGATACTGGAAGGAATTTCGTATTTAGTTTTATTTGCAAATATGTTGTTGATCAAGCCCAATTATCTTGATTTGTACAAAACACTTTTGTACCCAATTGGAATGGCTCATGGCGTTTTATTTATTGCTTATGTAATTTTAGCCATCCTTTTAAAATACGAACAAAATTGGGACTGGGGGAAATTGGGTATTATATTGGCAGCTTCACTCCTACCATTTGCTACGTTTTGGGTAGAGAAAAAAATATTTATAAATGATTGATTCAAACATCCAGAAAATCACAAAGATTACCGAAAATATATTGCTAAAAGTGGGTTGCAATCCCACTTTTGCTTCTTATACCAGCGCGGTTATTGACTTGGGTGTTTTACTGCTACTTGCCTACATTATCTTTGTAATTTGCAGGTATTCCATCATTCGACTATTTATATTTGTAGCCCGACGAACCAAAACTACTTTCGACGACTTATTGGTTTCAAATAAAACGGCTAAGTATATATCGCATTTGGTTCCCTTGCTTTTTGTATACAATGCCGTTCCGATCATTTTAGCAGATTTCCTGTATTGGGAAGGTGTTTTTGGGAAAATCATTAGCATCTACATCATCATTTTGATTCTGTTAATCATCAGAACGATTTTTAATTCGTTGCGCGATCACCTTAAATTAACGCCGAGGTACAGTGATAAACCTATTGACAGTTATATTCAAGTCATTATGATCGTGCTTTGGATTTTTGGAGTAACAGCCATCATTATGTTACTGTTTAACTTGTCCATAAAAACATTATTTACCACTTTCGGAGCTATTTCTGCGATTGTTTTGCTTATTTTCAGAGACACTATTTTGGGATTTATTGCCAGTATTCAAGTTTCGGTAAATGATATGGTTCGCATTGGCGATTGGATTACGATGGACAAATTTGGTGCTGATGGTGATGTTATCGAAATTAATTTGGCAACCGTTAAAGTCCGAAATTTTGACAATACCACTTCCACAATTCCTACCTACTCTTTAATTTCAGATTCGTTTAAAAACTGGCGCGGAATGTTCAATTCAGAAGGTCGACGAATCAAAAGACACGTATTGATCAAATCCAGTAGCATCCGATTTTTACAAGAAAGCGAAATGGAACATTTTAAAAGTATCCAGTTAATTTCAAATTACATCGACCACCGTCAAGCAGATATCAAAAAGCACAATACCTCTAAAGGAATTGACAAAAGTTTATTAGTAAACGGTCGAAACTTAACCAATTTTGGGTTGTTTCGAAAATACATCAACGAATATCTCGACGGTCATCCGGGGTTGAACAAGAACATGGCAATGATGTGCCGACAGTTGCAGTCCAATGAATTTGGCGTTCCGTTAGAAATCTATGCGTTTTCAAAAGACAAAACATGGATCAATTACGAATTTATTATGGCCGATATTTTTGACCATATCATTGCCTCTGTAGTGTATTTTGATCTTGAAATTTATGAACTTCCTACCAGTAAAAGTTTCAACGCAACTCCCTCAACACCAGAATTTAAAACATAAAAA
>NZ_JBIPPD010000291.1:0-3158 GCF_044368625.1 Flavobacterium sp.
AAGATATTGGTAAACGTCCTTTAAAACTAACTTTACCTGTAAAGAAAGAATATAAGATAGCTACTAAAAATAATTTTTACAAAATTAGATTTAAAATAAAAACAGACGGAGAAGGTTCACCTATTTTTGAGGACGCTAAAGATAAAAAAGAATGGTTTGCAGGAATTTTTAAAGTTGAACGAAATCATCCGTTTTTAGATATCGAGTTTCCAAAAGAGTAAAATTGCATTATATACTTTCATGAAAATAAATATTCTCTTTTACTTTCTTTTTTTTTCAAACATTTTGTTTTCTCAAACTGTAATTAGAGGTGGAGTAACTAATTCAAATAACGAGCCTCTGAATAATGTTAATATTTTAATAAATTATAAATCCACTGATGATCTTATAGTATTTAGTACAACAGATAAAGACGGATTATTTGTTTTAGAAATAGACAATAAAATTAGTGAATTTGATATTCAATTAAGTTGTATCGGGTATAAAACTATCACTGAAACCTTAAAAAATGAAAGCCGGACAAGAAATTTCGTTTTAAATGAGCAAGAAATTGAATTAAGCGAAGTTGTTGTAAAAGCACCACCTATAATTCAAAAAGGGGATACAATAAAATACACAGTTGGCTCATTTTCAAAGGAACAGGATAGAAGTATTGGCGATGTTTTAAAAAGGATTCCTGGGATTGAGGTACTTGCTGACGGTCAAATTCGCTATCAGGGAAAACCAATAAACAAATATTACATTGAAGGACTTGATTTATTGGAGGGAAAGTACAACTTAGCAAATGAAAATTTATCCTATAAGGAAGTTACACAAGTACAAATATTAGAAAATCACCAACCCATCAAAGCGCTGGACAGTTTAAAATTTTCTGAAAATGCTGCTATCAATATAAAGCTAAAGAATGCTTATACAATTGCAGGTAGCGCACAGTTAGGAAGCGGTTTCTCACCTTTACTGTGGGAGTCAAATATTACTCCTATGCTTTTCACAAAAAAAAATCAAATGTTGATTAGCGCACAATCAAATAATGTTGGTAACAATGTTGCTAATCAACTCAAAAATTTAACTATTGAGAATTTATTAAATCCATCTAACAGTGAATCTGAAAAATCAGACTGGCTATTTATTCAGCAATTATCAGCCCCAGATTTTACGGAAAAAAGGTGGCTTGATAATAATGTACATTTACTTACGGGAAATTATCTTCATAAACTTAAAAATGACTATGAAATTAGGCTAAATATTTCATATTTAAATGATGTTCAACAGCAAAATGGATCTACCTTTACAAAGTTTATTACTCCGTCTGATACAATTAAATTGTTAGAAAAGAACCAGAACTTTTTGTTTCTAAATTCTTTACAGACAAATCTAACGTTACATAAAAATTCTGAAAAAAAATATTTCAAAAATAGCTTTGAATTTCAAGGTTTTTGGGATAGCCAACGCGGTAATATCGTAATAAATGAACAAAACATTGATCAGCAACTTAGTAACAGATTTTTTAAACTCTCTAATAATTTAAAAACCATTTTACCACTAGGGAAGAAACTACTTACATTATATTCATTTATTAGTATTAATAGGACACCTCAAAGCTTGACGATTAATCCAGGACAGTTTCCTAATCTAATAAACAATAATATACCTTACAAAGAAATTTCTCAAAACGTTAATTTAAAAAAAATCCTTGCGGATAATTACATAAGCTTTACAAAAGGTTTTGGCGGGATATCGGTTGATTCCAAATTTGGTTTTCAATTGGAAAACCAAAACTTATCGAGTCAAATACAATCATCAGAAAATATTAATTTATCAAATAATTTTAGCAACGATTTAGATTGGTTAAAAACGAAACTTTTTATTGAAGTCCAAACTCAGTATAAGAGAAATCGCTGGTCGCTCGATTTTGCGTTACCAACCAATTTATATTCGTTTAATGTAAAGGACGAAAAAATAAGTAAAGGAGAAAATTTTAGTAGAATTACATTTGAGCCTAGATTATCTGCTACGTATGACGTTAACAATTTTTGGAAATTAAATACAGTATTAAGCTTGAATAATCAGTTCGGCAACATTAACCAACTACATTACGCATACATCCTTCAAAATTACAGGAGTATTAGACGAATCAATGCACCACTACCCCAAAATTTGGATCAAACAATTAGTAGTGGAATTTTTTACCGAAATCCGATGAGATCATTTTTTTGGCATTTAATGTATTCAAACGCTACTAATAAAACTAATATAACTTATCAATCTGAAATTTTGGAAAATGGAACAACAGAATTAAAGGCGATACAGCAAGATAACCTACAACAAAGTCAAAGTGTTGCAACGCGATTCAATAAAAAATTTAAAACGCTTCAAACAAATTTAATACTTAATGCAAGCTATAGTTTAAGTACTAATTTTCAACTGTTAAATGACAACTTAACTAAAGTAAATAATCAAACCTATAATTTTGGGAATAAAGTGGAAATTGATTTTACAGATAGATTTACATTTGAATATCAATCCACTTGGATTATAATGAGAACGCTAATTCAAAATCAAGAAAACCCAGCGGTAACCCAGGAAAATCATTTAGCAACTTTAACTTTTTTTACAGGCAAGCAGAACTTTATTTCGCTACGAACAGAATATACTACAAATAATTTTTTCTCCGAAAGAACAGAATTTGTATTTTCAGATCTCATTTATAGATATTCAATTAAAAAAAGAAAAATCGATTTTGAATTTCAGCTCAATAACCTACTTAATACTTCGACTTTTAGATCCGTCGATATTAGCGATTTTACTTACTTAGAAACAAATTTTTTGTTACGACCTCGACAATTTATTTTTAAGGTAACATTTACCTTATAAAGTAATTATCTTCCTTTTAGAGATAATTTAAATGTATATCCGTAATTGCTCATATTTTTGTATATTTGTTTGATAGATAAATTATTGGGTATGAATATTTTTAGTTTTGGAGTCGAATTTAGTAGTGAAGCCAATTGTATTGCGCATTTTAAAGCGAAACGCGATAAAATAGGTTTGAAATGCAAGTGTGAAAAGACAGATTTTTTTTGGATTAAAAGTAGGTTAAGCTATGAGTGTAAGAGTTGTAAAAAGCGTATCACGCTAAAAAGTGGAACTATTATGGA
>NZ_JBIPPD010000292.1:0-3136 GCF_044368625.1 Flavobacterium sp.
AATAACAGACCTATTAGAAAATTCAATTATCTTAGTCCAATTGAAACTCTAAATAATAAGTTTGTTGCACTTATGAATTGAACACAGCAATCAATAAAAAATAACATTGATTTTGGGTCAGTTGTTTTGAAATCTAAACCTGCAATAATTTCAAATTTAGCTCCACTATCAAGTGAATACTTTAACGATTGTTCAATAACTTTAATTCCACTATGCTTTAAAAATGCAACTGCAATTTGAGTGTTTTTTGAATTAAATAATTCTTGATTAATGATTTTCCCAATAGGAAGATTTAAGTTTGATAATATTTGTATATTGCTCATAGTGTTGTAATTGCGTTAGGGATTGCAGTGTAAATCCTTTTTGTGAGGTACGAACAAAAAGATTGAAACGAAAAGCCCGACCGAAGGAAACGCCCAAAATATTTTAAATAAATCATTTTCTTGTAATTAATAATCTTTCTTGATAAATTTTTCCTTTTACGTCATAAAATGTCTCAAACACTTTTGTTTCTCCAACGTTGTTTAAAATCTCTAAAATTTCTTCGTACTTGATTTTATTTGCAGAAGATTTACTTTTCGATTTGTATGTATTGTTGTACGAAACTGCCAAATATTTAACATCTAAATTTTCAACCAAATCTTTGAAAGCGTGTTTTGCTCGTGAAGTGCAATATTCGCTCATATTTTCGGGTTCGGGTTTTAGTGCAACTCCAAACAATTCAGGTTTTTGCCATTGTACCAAATTTTCGTAAATGTGATAAAATCGGCTGTATTGTCTTGAATTATAAGGTGGGTCAATGTAGGCAATATCGCCTTTTAGTTTTCTAACCAATTTATTTGCATCTTCCTTGTAAATTTTTGCACCTGCAAAATCTTCGGTTTTTATCAAACGGAAATTTAAAGGTCGTTTTGTAATCGGTTTTTTGATATATGCGTCAAAATGCCCGACAGTATTAGCAAGTCGGTCAATCGTGTAAATTAATGAAGTTAAAAGAATTGCATACTCTTTTGAGTTGAGTTCGTTTTTTCTGCTTTCAATGTCTTGTCGGATATGTCCGATAAGTTTTGCAATGTCGTGTTCGTAAAATTTGCCCCCAAAATTTTTAGAAAAATAATTCTCTTTGATGTCTTTTGAATTTAAAGTATTGTACCCGTTTACGATGTCAATTATTTTTTTTGAGTTCCAATTTACATTGTCGTAAAATGCTTGGTAAGCAATATTATTTGAAATCAAAATATCGTTTAAAACTATATTTTTGTAGGTTTTCATTGCTTCTTTTGCAACGATTGAAGTCCCCGAAAAAACATCAATAAAGGTTTCGTTTCCTGTGGTTTCTTGTCGGATAATTTCCATTATCCAATCCGTCAATTTTGCTTTGTTCCCAATGTATCTGCGACTGTGTAGTTCAAATTTATCTAAATTTTCATAGTCGTTAAAAAGTGAGTTTCCGTATTTTATTTTTTGTTAGGAAAGAATAAATCCTTCAAGTCCAAAATCTTCATTTTGAACTTCATAAATGATTTTGTCGCTTATCAGTTGTTTGATTAGTTCTTGTTCACTGTATTTATAGAATGATGCCAAAATTTGAACTTGCGGTTTTGTCGGAAGTCTTTTTCCTGTTTCAATTCTACTCAAAGAAGTATAGTTGATAGTTGTCTTTTCAGCAACCTCTTGAAGATGGAAACCTTTGGTTTCTCGTATCTCTTTTAAAGTATCTCCGATTGAAATTAAAGTATCCAACATAATTTGACAATTTTCGTCAAATATAGAAATAATATTTTTATTTGCGACTATTTTGTTTAAGAAATTCTATTTTTTGGCTGATGAAATTTTCTAAACTTCTTATTTATGCGGTGTTCTTGTAGGGTGTCGCACAACGGTCGGCGCTTTGCGAAGGCGTGGGTTTCTACAACCAAGCCTTTTGATTTGGTACCAAGTTTATTCTAAAACCAAGCCTTTAAATTAAGCCGCCAAGCCACGCTTTTGCAAAACGCTTGTTGGCAGAAGATTTATAATTTCATTATCTTTTGATAATTTTAAAAAATATCAGATTTTGGCGTTGCCAAAATCTGATTAAAACTAAAAGTAGCTTTCCATAATTAGATTAAATTTCATAGGAAGAATATCAATATTAAGAAAATGATATTCAGAAATAATCTAATAACTATTGATGCTATTTTTTTATTGTATTCTATTATTCCTTTATTTTTCATCAAATTCAAAAATGTGTAAATTATCAGAACTAGATTAAATATAAAAATTAGTGCTGATACATATTTTAGAGGAAAAGTTAAGTCAGATTTACGTGCTATAAAATCAACTATATAACCAACTATAAATATTATATTTATAGAATCCGATAAACCATAATATTTTTTTAAATTAATCTCCATAAACACAGTCTGCAAAATCATAAATCATTAACGCTACACCAACATATCCCAAATATCTTTTTCCAATTAATCTTAACGCTCCAATCATTGTTTCTACAGTACCCAGTGCCGCAGTATTTAAATATAAATTTCTTATGCCACTAATACCTAATGCAAAGCTTGCGCAACTTCTAACTCTGTCCCAGTCTACATTATTAGTTTGATATTGAAAATTTACTATAAATGATAATTCTGCAAGTTGTTCATCCGTTAAATTTAAGATTTCTTGCTTCTCTATTTCTGTTAAATTTTGAAACTCATTTGTTGTTGTAATTTCATTAATCATTGCATTATGAATCAATTCTCCATTAGCTATTAGAGGTTGCAATATTACTTGCATTTCATTTTCTGTATTTATTCTATTAGTAGATTTTAAATTTTCATTTCTCTTTTTATAGTTTTCTATATCCACTATTACGGCATTTATTTGTTCAGGTTTTAGAAGTAATTTTGAGTAATTAAACTCATTTTTAACTTCTTCTTCTTTCGAACAACTAGTAAAGATTGAACTTGTTAGTATAACTGTGGCAATAATGCCGAAGATTACTTTCTTCATATTGATAAATTGTATTATGTTACTTTTTAATTTGCTGTGTTCAATTCATAAGTGCAACAAACTTATTATTTAGAGTTTCAATTGGACTAAGATAATTGAATTTTCTAATAGGTCTGTTATTAATTGATAATTCTACTTGTTTAAT
>NZ_JBIPPD010000097.1:0-11525 GCF_044368625.1 Flavobacterium sp.
ATACGTTCAGAAAAAGGCATACTTGCCCACCAAACTCCCGCACCTTCTGATTTTATTGAGCCACCCGCTTGAGACCAGTTTAGTGCTTGATCGGGTCTGGATGCAAGCCAAAAAAGTCCTTTACTTCTGATTACAGTTGGTGGAAAATTAGAAATAAATTCCAAAAATCGCTGTGGATGAAAAGGCCGATGATCTCTAAAAACAAACGAAGTGATGCCATATTCTTCGGTTTCGGGAGTGTGAATCCCTTCTAGTTCTTGTATCCAACCGGCAGCAACTTCGGCTTCTTCATAGTTAAAAAGACGGGTATTGATAATTTCTTTTGGTTGAATTCTACCCATTTCGGTTCGGATGATATTGGCAACGGGATTTAATTTTTTTATTGATGCTTCAAGTAAATCCAATTCAGTTTTAGTAACTAAATCGGTTTTGTTTAAAACAATGACGTTGGCAAATTCTATTTGGTCAACCAAAAGGTTTACAATAGTTCTTTCGTCATTTTCTATATCGGAAGCTTTTATATCTTTCAACGTTTCGGCACTACCAAAATCTTTAAAAAAGTTAAAAGCATCGACTACCGTAACCATCGTATCGATATAGCTAAAACGCGATAAATCGATATTTTCCTCTTCGTTTACAAAACTGAACGTTTGCGCAACGGGAATAGGTTCAGAAATTCCGGTACTTTCAATTAGTAAATAATCAAACCGATTTTCTTTGGCTAGTTTTTCGACCTCAAGCATTAAATCTTCACGCAAAGTGCAACAAATGCAACCGTTACTCATTTCGACTAATTTTTCTTCGGTTCTAGACAAAGTATTTTCGGCTTTTACCAAATTAGCATCTATATTTACTTCACTCATGTCGTTGACAATCACAGCGACTTTTAAGCCTTCTTTGTTATGCAGAATATGATTGAGTAAAGTGGTTTTTCCAGCACCAAGAAAACCTGATAAAATTGTAGCAGGTAATTTATTCATTATAATTTAGTGTTTGTGATTTCTGAAATTTAAAAGATGTCCGACAATCATACCTATACCTCCGAGATACAATAAAATAGTATGTCGTTCGGTCATTAAAGTATAGATAAGGCTTCCAATAATTAAAAACATCGATGCCGTTAAGACTATTTTTATGGCAAATGGCGAATTGGATTTGACAATTCCTATCAATGCATAAAGCCCAATGCACACAAAAAATAAATCAATCCAATGATTGTGTGCTATTCCTAAAGGCAAAATAGTTATAAGCGGAAAAACCAAACAATGTATTAAACAAAGTGAGGCACTTGAAATACCTAAAACATCATTAATTTTCTTTGATTTTACATTCATTTGATTACTTTTGTTAACGCAATTTTGTTGCAAATATAGATGAAATTTACTTTATTGCAACATTGTTGCGTTATTTTTTAAAACAAAATGAAAACTACAAGAAATACTACCGCAAAATCCGTTATTTTAAATCTCATTACACAATCTAAAGTTGCTCTTTCGCACGCTGAAATTCAAACACTTACTGATGGAATTTGCGACCGAGTAACGATTTACAGAGTGCTGGACCGTTTGGTAAATGAAGATTTAATTCACAAAATTGTAAACCTTGAAGGGACTATAAAATATGCAAATTGTTCGCAATGTCATGGTACACATTCGCACAATCATGTCCATTTTAGTTGCCAAAAATGTCAGTTGGTAACTTGTTTAGAAGATGTAAAACCTTCGTTTACAATGCCAAAAAATTATCAAATCAAAGAAATTAATTTTACTATATCAGGATTATGTCCAAACTGCATCTAATTTTTTAGATTAAACTAAAAATTAATTTTTCATATTCAAAAAATGTGTAGCTTTGAATAAAAAATTGGATGACTTTTTCAGAAGAAAATTACCTTAAAACCATTTACCATCTCACAACAAGTTTAAATGCTGGGGTGAGTACCAATGCTATTGCCGAAAAAATGGAAACCAAAGCTTCTTCGGTTACTGATATGCTAAAGAAACTGGCGGAAAAAGATTTGGTGGATTACAAAAAATACCAAGGCGTTTCGTTGACTATAAATGGGAAATTAGCGGCGAAAATGATTGTACGAAAACACCGCCTTTGGGAAGTTTTTTTAGTGGAAAAGCTGCATTTTTCTTGGGATGAAGTCCATGATGTGGCCGAACAATTGGAACACATTAAATCGGAAAAACTCATCAACAAACTGGATGATTTTCTTGGAAATCCAACCGAAGATCCGCACGGAGATCCAATTCCGAATGCCAAAGGAGAAATCAAAAAGATGGAAAAACATTTACTTTCCGAAATGGAAATTGGAGAAAAAACCATTTGTGTGGGTGTAAAAGATTCATCATCGGATTTCTTGAAATACCTCGACAAACAACAAATTGCTTTGGGTTCAATGATCGAAATTATAGAAAAAGAGTGTTTCGACGCCTCCTTAATCGTTTCGGTAGACGGAAACGGGATGACTATTTCCAATAAGATTGCATGTAATCTTTACGTAAAAACCATATAATATGTTCGAACAAATTATTGACTATTTCGAAAACATCGACCCTATTTTGGCCGCATTCCTGGCCACCGTTTTCACCTGGGGTCTAACCGCTTTTGGCGCTTCATTTGTATTCTTTTTTAAAAATATGAACAGGGCAGTGCTTGATGGAATGCTGGGTTTTACGGGTGGCGTTATGGTTGCGGCAAGTTACTGGAGTCTTTTGGCACCCGCCATAGAAATGAGTGAAGGTGAAGGATTTGTAAAAGTAATTCCGGCAGCGGTAGGTTTTATAATGGGAGCGGTTTTTTTGTTTGGTTTGGATAAAGTTTTGCCGCATCTTCATATCAATTTCAAGGAAACCGAAGGGGTAAAATCGCCTTGGCAACGAACGACTTTATTGGTTTTGGCCATCACACTTCACAACATTCCAGAAGGTTTGGCTGTTGGTGTGTTGTTTGGTGGCGTTGCTGCTGGAATTCCCGAGGCTTCCATTGCCGGAGCGGTAACTTTGGCCATTGGAATCGGTATCCAGAATTTTCCTGAAGGAATTGCGGTTTCAATGCCCTTGCGAAGAATGGGAATGAGCCGTTGGAAAAGTTTTATGTACGGACAATCTTCGGCATTAGTTGAGCCTGTTGCTGCAGTGATTGGAGCGGTTGCAGTATCTTTTTTTACACCCATTTTGCCTTATGCTTTGGCTTTTGCTGCTGGAGCAATGATTTTTGTGGTAGTAGAAGAAGTGATTCCCGAAACGCAACAAGATAAAAATACCGATATTGCAACGCTTGGATTTATTGGAGGTTTTGTCGTGATGATGACGCTGGATGTAGCTTTGGGTTAATGGCAACCGCAATCATCTGTGCCGCAATTTTTTGCTTTTTTCTTTTTCCAAAAGAATTTTCTTGCCAGAAAAAAAACGGCTGCAAATAGAATAATGAAAGCTATTATTTCTTGAAAAGTCATCATAAAATAGGTAAAGGTGCTCTAAAAATAGAGCACCTTTTTAGGTTAAAGTTTAGCACCAATCGAGATGTAGAATGTTCTTCCTTCACCAGGCAAGATTCCTGGTCCTGGATATCCTCCAGCTCTTCTTGTGGCGTAGTTTTCGTCCAATAAATTGTTTACTCCCGCTCGAATGTTATAATTTTTTAAGAATTTATATTCGGTCGATAAATCAAAAACACGGTATTCATCTAAAAGTCCTGTCACACCATTGGCAGAAGGCGTTACTGTGTTGTTGGCATCCGTAAAAATTCTCCCCGCCATTCTGTATTGTGCCGTAGCCGATATATTGGTATTACTCCAAGAAAGTCCAAAATTATGAATGTATCTTGGCGCATTTTCGACTCTATTTCCCGACAAGTTGGTTTCTGTTATGGTTACATCTGGTGCTGATCCTGAAGTATTGAAAATTCTAAAATCAGTATAACGGCTGTCGATAAAACTTACCGATGCAAAGAAATCAAGATTTCCGTAGGGCTTTTCAACGTTAAAAAGTTTTGTAATATTTAAATTTCCAAATCCTTCTATTCCTTTATTTACGGTTTCCCCAAGATTGGTTCTAAAAAGAAAAGTTCCTTGAGTGGGGTCGTTGTTTACAAATTGTCTGATGCCGCCAATTCTGTTATTGTAGCTCAAATAAAACAAACTAAAATCAAAGTTTAAATAGTTGTTAACCGTTCCTCTGTAACCAATATCGGCATTAAAACCGCTTGCATCTTTAAGGTCTGGGTCAATAACATCCGTAACCGCTGGAGGCGTAAAATCCGAAAACAATACAGGTCTAAACGCTTGGGTAATATTGGCGTAAATATTGGTCGTTCTAAATTTATATTCCAATCCCAGTCCAAAAAGCGGTTGACTTCTTGAAATGGTTTTGTTGGGCATTGCAACATCATTTCCGTTACTAATTCCAAATCGGCCATCGCCCGAATTTTGAATGTATTCATAACGAACACCTGGCGTTACGCTAAATTTTTCGGTTACTTTAAATTGATTTTCTGCAAAAACGGCTACGTTGTCTGTTGTAAAGTTTAAATCACGAACGTATCGTCCATCAATTGACAAATCAAAATCGGAACCTGTTGTGCCACGATCATCTTGAAGGCGTTGCGTGTTGGCTTTGTACAAACGCACACCAAAAGCAAGATTATTGGTTATTTTTCCAAGTTTGTATTTATAGATATTTCGGTTTTCTATTCCAAAATTTTCGTAAAAATCGCGATCAACACGTCTATTAGCATAGTCATTTGTAGCAGGATTAATGGCATCCACCACATTTGGCGTAGCTGTAAAACCGATACTATTTCGTTCGCCTACAAGTCCGAAAAGCTTGGTGTTTGATGTGAATGTTTTACTGATTTTGGTGTCAAAATTTACAGAAAAAACATTCCAAGGGGTTCCAAACCAGTTTCGTTCCCGTAAAGATTGTCTTGGGTTGGCTTTAAATTGTTCGTCGGTTAAACCGCCAGCTTGCTGCATTTGGTAATCCATATTGGTATATTCTGCCGAAAGTTTTGTGTTTTCAGTAAACCGATATTCCACAAAAGCGTGGGTATTTCTTACCGTATATGCACTGTTTTCTCTCCAACCATCCGCACTACGGGAATGATTATAGACGTAGTAAGAAAACTTTTTAAAACTACCACCAATTGCGTTGAAGCTACTCATCAAGCCGTAACTTCCTACGGTATTTTGCGTTTCAAAAGAAAATTTCTTTTTGGTTTCTCTTTTTAGAACATAATTCAAAGTGCCGCCAAATTGAGGTCCAAATTGCAACGACGAGCCCCCTCGAACCAATTCGATAGTTTCCACAGCTTCCAAAGGTGGATTGTAATAGGCCTCGGGATAACCAAAAACATCGGAAGAGATATCGTATCCGTTCTGACGGGTATTCAACTCCCAACTCCTATTCGGACTTAACCCTCGAACGCCCACGTTGATTTGAATTCCTGAACCTTCGTTTTCCCAGATGGTAACACCTGGAACTCGCGCAAAAATTTCTCGAGCGTTGTTAGTGGTAAAATTTCCATTAATATTAGAAAGTCGTAACACCTCATTTTTTTTACCCGAAAAAAGAACATTTTCTTTAATTTCTGGCATTCGTTCTGGGCTTTGCTGTTTTGCAACAATAACAACAGGTGCTAATTTCTTGATGGTATCATTAAAATCGTTCTCAAAATTATCTTGAGCGGTACTTATGTTAAAAAAAAGGAGGGACAAAAAAACAAACGGCAGGTTTTTCATTTCTTATTTAGATTAATTCTATTGTGCAAAACTAAGAAATAAAATTTATTTAGACAAAATATAAATAAACAAATTTTTTGAAGTTTTGAAATAAAAAAGCGATTCGTTATTTAAGGATTTGATAAGCCAATAATGCCACAGCATAAGCCAAACCACTCATAAAAAAGAGTTGAATGACTGGCCATTTCCAGGTGTTGGTTTCCTTTTTTGTAATCGCCAAAGTACTGGCACATTGCATCGCAAAAGCATAAAATAACAAAAGTGAGATTCCAGTAGGCAAATCAAAAACTTTTTTACCGGTTTCGGGATGTACTTCGGAAGCCATTTTGTTTTTAATTGGCTCTTCGTTAGCTGTATCGCCCACGCTGTAAATTGTTGCTAGCGTTCCAACAAAAACTTCTCTAGCGGCAAATGAAGTAATTAAAGCAATACCGATTTTCCAATCGTAACCCAATGGTCTGATGGCCGGTTCGATGGCGTGACCCATAATCCCGATATAGGAATTTTCTAGTTTATACGAATTAATTTCAGAATTGAGTGCTTCACTGCTGTAATTTTCAAATTTTGGATTGTTTTTTACAATATTTTCAGCTTCCGAAAAAGTAGTTCCCGGACCGTAAGAGGCCAAAAACCATAAAATAATTGAAATCGCTAAAATTATTTTTCCCGCTCCTGCAACAAAAGCTTTGGTTTTTTCCAACACATTAATAGCTACATTCTTAAAAATAGGAACCTTATAATTGGGCATTTCGATTACAAAAAACGTTTTCCCTTTGATTTTTAAAATCTTATTTAAAATATATGCCGCAAATATTGCTGTTGCAAAGCCTAGTAAATAAAGCAACATCAAGGTTAAACCTTGTGCATTAAAAATGCCAAAAACACGTGTTTTAGGAATAACTAAAGCAATTAAGATAGTGTAAACGGGTAATCTAGCAGAGCAAGTAGTGAACGGGGTTACGAGAATTGTTATCAATCGTTCTTTCCAGTTTTCGATGTTTCTCGTGGCCATAATAGCAGGTATAGCACAAGCGGTTCCAGAAATTAATGGCACCACACTTTTACCACTCAATCCAAATCTTCGCATAATTTTATCCATCAAAAAAACCACCCGACTCATGTAGCCGCTTTCTTCTAAAATGGAAATGAACAAAAAGAGAAATGCAATTTGGGGTATGAAAATCACGATGCCGCCGATTCCAGGAATGATTCCTTGCGAAATTAAATCGGTCAATACACCTGCAGGTAAGTGTTGTGCCGTCCAACTGCTAAAATTGGCAAAAGTGGCGTCAATAAAATCCATCGGGATGCTTGACCAGTCAAAAATAGATTGAAAAATCAAAAGTAGAATACTAAAAAATATTACATACCCCCATATTTTGTGGGTCAAAACACGATCTAATTTGCTATGAAAATCAATTGCATTATCTGCATTTACAACTTTTCCTACTTTCAAGACATCATTAATAAACTGATACCTTTTGATGGTTTCTTTTTGTTGCAAGCGCTTCAATTCGGAATTTGATTTAGCAAAATTATGCGTTTCTATAACCTTTTTATCTACCTTCGAAAAGTTAGCATCTTGTGTTATAACCAACCATAATTTATACAGAGATTGGTTTGGAAACGCATTTCGTAAACTTTCAAAATAAGGAACATCGATGCTCGATGCGTTTAAACAAGGCGCTATTGAAAGCGAACCGTATTCAACAATCATCATTTTAAGATTGTCAATTCCAATGTTTTTTCTGGAGCTTACTAGCGCAATTCGGGTCTTGAGTTGTTGTTCCAAGAACGGAATATCAAGCGTGATTCCTTTTACTTCCATCCGATCGGCCATATTGATGACTAAAATCGTAGGAATTTCTAAATCCTTTATTTGGGTAAAAAGGAGTAAGTTTCGTTTTAAATTTTCTACATCGGTAACCACAACTGCCACATCTGGATACAGGGTATCATTCTTGTTGAGCAAAAGTTCGATAACCACATTTTCGTCTAGTGAACTCGCATTCAAACTGTAAGTTCCAGGTAAATCTAAAATAGTTGCCTTAAAATCTAAAGGTAAGTTACAAATCCCTAATTTTTTTTCGACCGTTATTCCCGGATAGTTCCCTACTTGTTGGTGCAAACCCGTAAGTAAATTAAAAACAGAGGTTTTTCCCGTATTGGGATTTCCGATTAGTGCAACTTTTATATTTTGGCTAGACATACTGATTTATGCTTCTGTTGTTTCAATAAATATATCTTTCGCCATTTCTAATCGAATGGCCAGAAGACTGTCGTTGATGTTTAAAAACAAAGGATCTCCCAAAGGTGCTTTTTGAATTAAAATAACAGAATTCCCGGGCAAACAACCCATTTCAATCAATTTAAGCGGAATAACATTACTGTCAAAGTCAGTAATTACGGCGTGTTCTCCGATGCGAAGTTGTGCGATAGACTTTTGCAAACCTTATTTAGATTAAGTTTAGATTGCGAAAGTACAAATTAAAATACTAATAACACGTTAATTTTTATTTTCAGACAACCATTTTACATCTTCAATTAGTCGGTTGATGTCTTCGGTTTTGGTACCGTCATAAAAACCACGGACGCGTCGTTTTTCATCTACTAAAATAAAATTTTCAGTATGCACCATATCATACAACTCCGTTGGACTTCCGGTTTTTACAGCCAAATAGGATTTACGAGCGATCCCGTAAATTTCTTTTTTATCGCCGGTAACCAGATTCCACTTGGCATCCACAACGCCCTTTTCAATTGCATATTTTTTTAAAACAGAAACACTGTCAATATCAGGTAAAACCGAATGCGAAAGCAACATCACTTTTGGATTGTTCAAAAAAGCGTTTTGAATTTCAACCATATTCGAAGTCATTTTGGGGCAAATGGTTTGACAAGTGGTAAAGAAAAAATCGGCAACATAAATTTTACCTTCGTAATCTTTTTGCGTTATAATTTTTCCGTTTTGATTGGTAAATGCAAAATCAGCGATGGTGTGGTATTTACTCACATGTTGCACCGTAGAATCAACCAATTCGGGGTTGACATCGGCAGGATTCATAATAGGCAAACGCTTTTCTGGCGTCAATGCGTTCATAAATAACGCGATGCTAATGACTGAAAAAATCAGGAAAGCAAATAAAAAAGTTTTGTATTTTTTGAGCATTTTAAGCATCTTAAAAATTTAAAACAAAAATACACAATCCTGCAAGTTATTTTCCAATCACAATTGTTATCTAAATCATAAAATAGCCTTTTTGTGAAATGAAAACGATATTTTTGAAAAACTATTAAAAATCTGAATTCAATGAACTACTACTTTAGTAAAAAATTACTCTATGTACTCCCCGTTTTAGCAGGGATTACCACTATGAACGGACAGACAAAACCTACAAAAACGCCCGGAATTGACGTTACCTTGATGGACAAAACCGTTCGACCACAAGATGACTTTTTTAATTATGTAAACGGCGATTGGTTGAAAAAAACCGAAATTCCAAGCGACCGAACTCGTTGGGGAAGTTTTGACGAATTGCGTCAAAATACCGACAAAGATGCGTTGTTAATTTTAAAAGAGGCTTCTAAAAATCCCGCCTACACTTCCAAAACCGATCAAGGAAAAGCGGTTGGATTATACCGAACCATCTTGGACACCGTTACCCGAAACAAACAAGGAGTCAGCCCACTGAAACCTTATTTAACAAAAATTGATAAAATAAAAAATGTAAAAGAATTACAAGCTTTATTGATTGAAATGGAACCCATTGGCGGCTTGGGATTTTTTGGCGTAGGCGTTGAAGCCGATGCCAAAAACAGTAATCGAAATGTGGTTTATCTTGGTGTAGGTTCAGTAGGGTTGCCAGATCGTGATTACTATCTTTCTGAAGATGCGGATTCTAAAGAAAAAAGAGAAAAATATACCGCACACGTAGCTAGAATGTTGGGCTTTTTGGGTCAAAATGCAGCCCAAGCCAAATCCGATGCTGCAAAAATTATGGCATTTGAAACTGCACTATCGGCTCCAAGATTGGATCGTGTAGAACGTCGGGACGATCGAAAAACCTACAATCCAATGACCGTTTCTGATTTGCAAAAATTGATGCCTTCTATCAATTGGAATACGTATTTAACGGGTGTAGGTTTGAAAGATATAGACTCCGTAATTGTATCTCAACCCAAATACATGGTCGCTTTAGAAACCATGTTTAAAGAAAACAAGGTGGACGTTTGGAAAGCATATATGAAATGGTCGCTTTTACGCTCTTCGGCCTCGCAATTGTCAACCGATATTGAAGTTGCCAATTTCGATTTCTACGGGAAAACCTTGACTGGAGCAATCAAGCAAAGACCACGCGACGAACGTGCTTTGCAAGTAGTGAATGGTGCTACGGGAGAAGCCTTAGGAAAATTATATGTCGAGAAAAAGTTTCCGGCTGAAGCCAAAGCCAAAGCGGAGAAAATGATTAAAAACGTATTTTTGGCATTTGAAAACCGAATCAACAATTTGCCTTGGATGAAAAAAGCGACGAAAGTGGCTGCGATTGAAAAATTGCATAAATCAAGAGTGAAAATCGGATATCCAGATAAGTGGAAAGATTATTCGGCATTGACTATCAAAATGCCTGAAGAAGGCGGAACTTATTTTTCAAATAGTGAAGCAATCGCACGATGGTCCTTTAAAAAAAACATAGAGGATTTGAACAAACCTGTAGACAAAGACGAATGGTTCATGTCGCCACAAACGGTGAATGCCTACTACAATCCATCATATAACGAAATTGTATTTCCAGCAGCAATTTTGCAACCGCCTTTTTACAATTACCAAGCCGATGAAGCCGTAAATTATGGTGGAATTGGAGCTGTAATTGGACACGAAATTTCACATGGTTTTGACGATTCAGGTTCACTTTACAATGCCGATGGGAATTTGATCAACTGGTGGTCGGACGAAGATTTGCAATTGTTTACCGGTCTCGGAGGATCATTGGCTGATCAATACAGTGCGTTGCAGCCCTTGCCTGGAATATATGTGGATGGAAAATTCACTTTGGGCGAAAACATCGGTGATTTAGGTGGAGTAAATGCGGCTTACGATGGACTGCAATTGTACTTGAAAGAAAATCCAAACCAGCCATTGATTGACGGATTCACGCCTGAACAACGTTTCTTTATTTCGTGGGCAACCATTTGGCGCACCAAAGCCCGTGACGAAGCCATCAAAAATCAAGTAAAAACTGATCCGCATTCTCCAGGAATGTATCGGGCTTACGTTCCGTTGCAAAATGTGGACGCTTTTTATAAAGCTTTCGACATCAAAAGCACCGATGGCATGTACATCGACGCGGAAAAAAGAGTGAAAATTTGGTAAACAATCCCAACCCTCTCCAATGCAAAATAGCAATCGGGAAAGGGAACTAGAAGTGGAATAATATTTATTTAAAAAGCTTCGGAAGTAAAATTTCGAAGCTTTTTTTTGTTTCGAAAACTTAACCAGTTTTGAAAACTTTTTATGGAAAAAAAATGTCAATTATGTGATTGTAAAGACGAATTTGCGATGGAAAAATTTTCCGACATAAAATAAAACACCAAATAGTGTACATATATATCTACAAAATAGTGTATAATGATTGTTACAAATATTTCCGATTTTAGAAAAGATATCATTGCTATCCGAAAGTTTTGACGATTTTAGAAATAAGCATTGTAACTGCCTATAAACAGGTCAATATTTCAACTTTATGCTGAAAATAAGTCAGAACTGAATTCTAATTGCGGT
>NZ_JBIPPD010000383.1:0-3126 GCF_044368625.1 Flavobacterium sp.
CTACGCCCATGTTTGCACAAAGATGAGGCAATAAGCAAGCCAAAAGGATATATTTTTGTTAACTGTTGGGTTAACGTGCTGTATTATTGTGGGTGTTGCTTATCTTTGTGGCTTAATTATTAAAACTTTTATAAGAAAATGGACAAAGGAAAAATTTACACAATGTTAAAAGAATGCGCATTACTAACACCTGTAGAGCGGGCATATTTGGCGAAAAAACTAATGGAGTTAATCATTGAAGAAATTGAGAACAAACAAGTTTTTGTCGGTACACATGATAAGTCTATCCATATTACTAAAAAAGATGCCGCCCGCCTTTTGTCTGTTTGCCCGTCCACAATAGACAATGCCGCTCGCGCTGGAAAATTAAAACGCCATTATGTCGGTAAATCTGTACGGTTTGAGCGGGATCAGGTTTTGGCATTAAGAAGCGATAAAATTTATTGGTCGTGAACACAAATAAAAGAGCCATAACACGTTACCGCGTATGGCTCTCCAAAAAAAATGAAAACAATTTCTATTACACTTCCTATTCTTTACGGTGAAATGGGTTATTGCAATTTCCTTTGTGAGTTAGTAGGCCAAAGTTTGCACCAACCTGCAAAGCGATATATTCGCACGAATCTATTGTTAATATTTGAAAGCGGTGGCCTTCATTGGTTACTATTTTACCAATCTCAATATCGCTTTTGTTGGCGTTTGGCCCCGTTTCTACTTTTTTGCACATTGCAAGCGATACAATCGAAAACGCAATTAGTATAAGTGTTGTATTTTTCATGTTTAAGTATTTGGTGTTTGTATTTCCATTATTGAAATAATCATATCTACTAATTTTGATTTTTGCTTGGTGTTTTCGCTTTGGCATATCGAAACCTCGTAAAGCATTTCTTTTGCGTCGCTGTAAGGCGGAACAATTGGCAATAATTCACCTAAAACCAACGCGTCTAATTCATGCTTTGAAATAGTTACTATGCCCGTAACCACAAAATTATCGTCATATTGTTGGTATTTAATTTCACCGTAACAGCCAAGAGAATTAAACTCTTTAGTGTTTTTTATGGAATTATAAAAATCAAGCCATGATTTAAAAGGCTTTGGTATTTGCATATTGTCCATGTGTTTTATTTTTTAACCCCTATACTTTTTTAGTATAAAGGCGTTAATTCTATCCTTTCGAGTAAAGTATTTTTTATGTAGTCTATTTTTCTTGTTGGCTCTTATTTTTTTGTCTGCCTTGTATTGCCTTTCTTCACCGGGTCGCATAAGTGTATCGCCAACAAATTTAAAAATCTTTTCCTGTTTCATTTTAAAAAGTTTGAGCCGCCTCTGAAATTGGGTAGTACCTAGACACTTTTGCTGCGCCGCATACATCTACAAACTCCACTACTATTTCAAAATCTCCAATTTTGGTATTATTTTCTACGTGATATACTGTAAAATCTTTTTTTTCAGCAAAAATATAAACAGTATCAAAGTGCGCTTTTATCGCATCCAATACCGATGGTATATAGTTTACTAAGTCTTTTGTTATTTTTAGTGTTGCCATTGTTTTTATTTAATCGCATTTAGTAAATGGCTTTATTTTGTCTCTAGTCCTGTACTGGTTTATCAACTCCGTTTCTTTGGCTATATATTTCGATAGCATCTCATGCACGTTATCCTGCATTTTTTTTTGTACTAAAGTGCGCTATTATTGGCGATTCTCCGATAAGCAAATGCGGTGGAACTCCAAAAGTTCGCGCCACTTCCTCCGCGACAATGATTAATGCGGCGTTTTGTTCCTCATTGCTTAAATCTATCTTTTTCATGCCAATTGTTTCTTGCTCCATGCTATTATAGGTTATTTATTTCAGCATAAATCTTAACCATGGCCGCAATAATAATACTTAAAATTGCCCAAAATCCTATTTTATTGCTTGGTGTTGGCATCATAACACTGTCGTCTCTGTTGTACCAATCGGCAAATCTTTTTAATAATTTTATCATTGTTTTTATTTTTTAACTCCAATAAATTGCCTATAATGATTCGGGTTTGCCTTAATGTCGTTTAGCATTTCAACGCTTATCCCATCACCGTTTAATTCATACGAATTTGTTTTGGTGTTCAATATTTTATCATTAAACACCTCGTCAATATTGCCGTTATCTATCAGCCTTATGATTAAGGCCAAAAACTCATCATATTCGGGCTCAATAATTTTTACCATTTTGTCCATTGTTTTTATTTTTACCCCACAAAGATACTAACTATTGGTTAACTTCACCTTGTTTAACCGCTTTATTTTTTCACGCCGCGACATTGATGCCTTAAACGTCTCATATTTTTCATATTGACGGCTGCCAGTCTTTAAAACCATATCGGCCTCGGCTCGCAAATAACAAGCGTATCGAATTATATCGGGTGTCTCTTTTACTTTCTCTAAATAAAGCGACATAAATAATTCCGTCCTTTCGTTTCTGTTCATATTGTCTTAATTATAAAATTGCGAATAAAATATCATTGCCCGTATTGTCGCGGTGTTCAGCCCATTGACCGCCCGCCATAACAGCCGCAACCGCCGCGTCGATCTTTTCGGAACTTGCGCTTTTGTCTAATCGGGCGTTATCCTGTGCAGACTTAACGACCTGTGCGTTAGATATGCACCACTTTAAAATTGGGTCGTCGCCATGCTCAAATGATTTTGATAAAGCCAGCCTTTCAAACTCATTTACAGCGGGAGACATTATAGCGGGCTTTTGGGCAAACGATTCCATTTGTACGCCCTCTTCAATTAAATCCGTGACCAATTGCGTGGACTTGTAAGGGTCATATCCAATGCTGTGAATGGCGTATGTTTCGGATAATTCAAGTATCTTTTTTTTGATAAAACTAAAGTCTGTTACATTGCCAGGCGTTAGCATCATATAGCCGCTTTCCGCCCATTCGATATAAGGAACGGCATCTAATTCCGCTCTTTTGTACGCTGTATCTTCGGGGCAAAAAGACCAAGATAATAATTTAATTCGTTCGCCCTCTTTTTCAGGCGGGAAAATCAATACAATAGATGAAAGGTCAGACACTAACGCCAAATCTAAACCACCAAAACACGTGCGGCCTTTTAAACTTTCGCGTAACTGCTCAACGGT
>NZ_JBIPPD010000293.1:0-3120 GCF_044368625.1 Flavobacterium sp.
TGGACTAGAAATTGTAAAATTTGCTTTGTAATTTGCACCTAAATTGCTTATATATTTGAGTTCTTCACAAGTATTAGTATTTGTATTAGAACCAGTATATTCGTAATAGATTTCAAGAATATAATTTTTAGGAGCTAAACCATTAATAAAATCAACATTTAAAGAATAGTCTTTCCATTTTTGATCACCAAGGGAACAACTACCAACGCCATCATAAAAAACACCTGATGAACAATTAGCACCAAAAGGCAGATCAATAGCGCTAAAACTTCCTGAAGGTGATGCACTGCTTGGATAAACTCTCCATAAGATTTTGGCACTGCATACATTTGCTGAAGCATTTTTCCAGGTTTTAACTTCGCCAGCAGTTATCTTAGCACAAGTTGAATTGGCACCAAAAGTTCCTAGGTTTGCGCCTTGGAAAGGAGGTATTGTAATATCACCAGTAATATTGTATACAGAAGTATTAATCCGAATTCCAGAAGCAAATTGACCAAAGTCTTGACCAAAGCTAATGCAATAGTTGAATAATAAAAATAATATAAAAAAGTAATTTTTTCTCATAACCCACTCTCATTAATTTCCAAAAATTCATCATAAAAAAAAGATTAATTTTTACTTATTTAAAAATTACAGGTATGCAAATACTTCAATCCTAATAGCCTAAAGTTTGGCTATTTACATTTGCAATATATCTTATACTATTGCAAATGAGCTCTTAACGCATTTCAAAGTAATAACAACTTAATCGTAAATTAAAAAATAATCGACAAACTACACTCATATCTGTTATATTACTCTTTTCTGAAGATTAGAAACAATAAAGCTCACTGAAAATAAAAAAACCTATTTTTGTCTCTTTTAATTTCTTTATCAGAACTATACTATACAAAATATTTTCAGCAGAATGAAAAACGTTTTCTCCATAAAAGAAGCCCTACAAAAGATAGAATCCTTCTGTGCTTATCAGGAACGTTGCCACGAAGAAGTCTTTTCGAAATTGCGGACTATGAAAATGGAGTCGGATGAAATTGACCAAATAATGGTGCATCTCATTGCCGACAACTTCATCAATGAAGAACGTTTTGCCTGTAGTTTTTCCAGAGGAAAACACCGCATCAAACATTGGGGGAAAATCAGGATTGTGAATGAATTGAAGTTCAGAAACATTTCGCAAAATCTGATTGATATTGCGCTCAAAGAAATTACTCCAGAAGAATACTTAGAAACCTTTCACGCATTGGCCGAAAGGCATTGGGAATCGATTCGAGAAAAAAATGTGTTGAAAAAACGGAAGAAATTTTGTGACTATTTGCTTCGCCGTGGTTTTGAAAGTACTTTGGTCTATGACAAGGTCAAAGAATTAGAAAGATTGCCTGCATTGGGACACGGATGACGCGGATGCAGCAGATTAGCACGGATTTTTTGCTTCTGTTTCTGTAATAATATGAGAATCACCAACTGTTTTTGATCACATTACCCATAATCAAAAAACGAAAGATTGGGTAACTGAAAGAAAAGATTAGTACGGACTTTTTTATGTATATTTCTGATAATTATCAGTGACAATCCGTTTCATCAGTTTAAATCCGTTTCCAATTTTTGAAAAAGGAGATTACAACGACAACAAAATACTCACCGCATTTCCGCCAAAACCAACCGAGTTTACGAGCACTTTATGGATTTGTTTTCTTGGTTTTTGAACCTCGGCAAATGGAACTCCAATAAATTCCTGATGTTGCATCATCAAAATCGCCATTTCAATACTCATCATCCCCGAGGCCCCAAAAGTGTGCCCAATTTTCCATTTGTTGGTCGTTAGCATTGGCAAATCGGAGCCGAAGACCTTCGTAATAGCTTTGTATTCGGTTAAATCTCCCGCTTTTGTTCCCGGAGCGTGCATTACTATGACGTCGACTTCGGACAAATCTGTGTTTTCTAATGCCATTTTCATTGATTTCTGAAAACAAGTCGCTTCTGCCGAAATGGAGATGTTGTGTTCCAATAGTTCTGTGGCATAACCAATACCTTCTATATAGGCCAAAGCGTTTTCTTTTCGTCCAATTTCCAAGCAACAAACGGCAGCTCCTTCACCAAGAATCAAGGTGTTTTGATTTTTTTCTAAGTCGAAAGCGCGACAAGGATAGTTGTTTTTTGTTAAAAGGTCTTCGACAGGCTCAGACTGACATACAGGATTGTCACGCTGAGCTTGTCGAAGTGCGGCAAGCTCAGGCTGACGTTCATCTATATTCGAATAAATTTTCAAAGCTCTCATCTGAGCAACTGTAAAATCAGTTAACGGTGCTTCGCTTCCACCCACCAAAAATTTGTCCGTCATTCCAGCACGAAGCCAAGCTACACCATTCAACAAGGCGTGCAAAGCAGTCGAACAAGTAATAGAATGCGAAATTTCAGGTCCGGAACTTTGCAAATCATGAGCCACCCAAGAAGAAATGTTTCCTAGAGTTGTCGTTGGCGAAGCCAAAGTCTGCGCTTTTCCGGTTTGCAAATATTCCTGAAAATGCTTTTCGAATAAATCGGTAGCACCACGCGAAGATCCAATGTTGATTCCAAAAACATCATTTGAAGTCCAACCTGCAGTTGCAAAGGCTTTGCGAGAGGCTGCCATCGCATACAAAACCGATTTATCTAAAGATTTGTATTTGATGTCAGACTGTTTTAAATCTTCAACAATAGCATTAGAATCAGTGTCTAATTTGGCAACAAGCGTGTTTTTATGGTCTAAAAAATGTTTGGTAAAACAATGATTGGCGTTTTTATAATTTCCCCAAATCGTCTTCGGGTCATTTCCCAATGGAGAAATGGATGCTATAGAAGTTATGGAGATAATTTTTGACAAGACTTTTTATTTTGGTGCAAAGGTCGTAAAAAAATGGCACACAGATGACACAGATTGAACGGATAAAAACAGATTTTAAAATTTAAACCTATATGTCATTTAAGTTAAAAATCTTTTGAAAAAATCCGTGCAAATCAGTTAAATCCGTGTCATCTGTGTTCTATTAAACTATTTCCAATGCTTTTTCGACCACTTTATATACTTTTTGCAATTGTTCGTCGGTAATCACATAAGGTGGCAAAATGTAAACAATATTTCCA
>NZ_JBIPPD010000005.1:0-35456 GCF_044368625.1 Flavobacterium sp.
AATTGAATCATAGACTCCCGACGGAGTGACAAATAGGTGTGAAGATGCTTTAATTGAATTTATTTTTGATATTGAAATTGCTACTAAATTGAATCATAGGCTCCCGACGGAGTGACAAATAGGCGTGAAGATGTTTTAATTGAATTTATTTTTGATCTTGAAATTGCTACTAAATTGGAATCATAGACTCCCGACGGAGTGACAAATAGGTGTGAAGATGTTTTAATTGAATTTATTTTTGATATTGAAATTGCTAGTAATTGAATCATAGGCTCCCGACGGAGTGACAAATAGGTGTGAAGATGTTTTAATTGAATTTATTTTTGATATTGAAATTGCTACTAAATTGGAATCATAGACTCCCGACGGAGTGACAAATAGTTGTGAAGATGTTTTAATTGAATTTATTTTTGAAATTAAAAATGAAATTGAATTTGATTGCAAAAATTTTGAATAAAAAAAATCCTACTTACAAGTTTTGCAACTCATAAATAGGACTTTATAGGTAAGTGGAAATTAATTATACTTTAATCTCAACTTCTACTCCACTTGGCAACTCTAATTTCATTAAAGCGTCGATGGTTTTTGAAGAGGAAGAGTAAATATCGATCAATCTCTTGTATGACATTACTTCGAATTGTTCTCTCGCTTTTTTGTTAACGTGTGGAGAACGCAATACTGTAAACAATTTTTTGTGAGTAGGCAACGGAATTGGACCGGTTACAACTGCACCTGTACTTTTTACAGTTTTTACAATCTTTTCGGCAGACTTATCTACCAACATGTGATCGTAAGATTTTAGTTTTATTCTGATTTTTTGACTCATTTTCTTTAGAATTAAGCGTTACCTTTTGCTTTTTTAATTACGGCTTCTGAAATATTCGAAGGCGTTTCTGCATAGTGTGAAAACTCCATAGTTGAAGTTGCTCTACCGGATGACAATGTTCTTAATGTAGTTACATAACCAAACATTTCTGATAAAGGCACATCAGCTTTAATAGTTTTAGCACCATTTCTGTCTCCCATGTCATTCACCTGACCTCTACGACGGTTGATATCACCAACGATATCTCCCATGTTTTCTTCTGGTGTAATCACTTCCATTTTCATGATTGGTTCTAAAACGATAGCACCAGCAGCTTTTGCTACTTCTCTATAACCCATTCTTGCTGCAAGTTCAAAAGAAAGTGCGTCAGAATCGACAGGGTGGAAAGATCCGTCTGTTAGCGTTACTTTCAAACTATCTACTTGGTAACCCGCTAAAGGACCCGTTTTCATAGCTTCACGGAAACCTTTTTCAACAGAAGGAATATATTCTTTAGGAACGTTACCACCTTTAACGGCATTGATAAACTGTAATCCTTTAGGCACTTTACCGTCTACTTCATCAGCAGGCTCAAGTGTAAATACGATATCACCGAATTTACCACGACCTCCAGATTGTTTCTTGTACGTTTCTCTATGTGTAGCCGATTTAGTAAATGCCTCTTTGTATTCAACTTGAGGCTCACCTTGGTTTACTTCCACTTTGAACTCACGTTTCATACGATCTACAAGGATGTCTAAGTGTAACTCACCCATTCCTGAAATAATCGTTTGACCTGAAGCTTCATCAGTTCTAACGGTAAATGTTGGATCTTCCTCAGCTAATTTAGCCAAAGCCATACCCATTTTATCCACGTCAGCTTTAGTTTTTGGTTCGATAGCGATACCAATTACCGGTGCTGGGAATTTCATAGACTCCAAAATAATTGGGTGTTTTTCATCACACAATGTATCTCCCGTTTTGATATCTTTAAATCCAACTGCTGCTCCAATATCACCTGCTTCGATATAATCGATTGGGTTTTGTTTGTTCGCATGCATTTGGTAGATACGAGAAATTCTTTCTTTGTTACCAGAACGTGTGTTCAATACATAAGAACCAGCATCCAAACGACCAGAATAAGCACGGAAGAAAGCAAGACGACCTACGAAAGGATCGGTAGCAATTTTAAATGCTAAGGCAGCGAATGGCTCTTTAACATCTGGCTTACGCAAAATTTTGGTTTGATCTTCTTCTAACAATTCAGCATCATCAGGGTGAATTCCTTCGATACCTTCTTTGTCCATTGGAGATGGCAAGTATTTACATACCGCATCTAACATGAACTGAACTCCTTTATTTTTGAAAGAAGAACCAGCAATCATTGGAATAATTGCCATGTCCATAGTAGCAGCTCTTAAGGCTTTGTTCATCTCATCTTCTGTAATAGAATCTGGATCTTCCATGTACTTATCAAGTAAGTTTTCGTCGTAATCAGCAACAGCTTCAATAAGGATGTCTCTGTATTCTTTTACTTCGTCAACCATATCCGCTGGAATGTCGATGATATCAAAAGTTGCCCCTTGTGTTTCATCATGCCAAACGATTGCTTGATTTTTTACTAAATCTACTACACCTCTGAAATCATTTTCTTCACCGATTGGCAAAGTGATTGCAACAGCGTTTGATTTTAGCATATCTCGAACTTGCTGACAAACTCCTAAGAAGTTAGAACCTTGACGGTCCATTTTGTTAACAAATCCCATACGTGGAACTCTATACTGATCGGCAAGTCTCCAGTTTGTTTCAGATTGTGGCTCAACACCATCAACTGCACTAAAAAGGAAAACCAAACCATCCAATACTCTTAACGAACGGTTTACCTCAACGGTAAAATCCACGTGTCCAGGAGTATCAATGATATTGAAGTGGTACGGAACTGATTCCGGAATCACTTTACCTTGTTTTGTTGGGAAATTCCATTCACAAGTTGTAGCAGCAGAAGTAATGGTAATACCTCTTTCTTGCTCTTGTGCCATCCAGTCCATTGTTGCAGCACCATCGTGTACTTCACCAATTTTGTGTGATTTTCCTGTATAAAAAAGAATACGCTCTGTTGTTGTTGTTTTACCAGCATCAATGTGAGCCGCAATTCCTATGTTTCTTGTATATTTTAAATCTCTAGCCATTTCTGTTTGAATTAAAATCTAAAGTGAGAGAATGCTTTATTTGCTTCAGCCATTTTGTGAGTATCCATTCTCTTTTTCACAGCAGCACCTTCTTCTTTAGCAGCAGCTAAAACTTCAGAAGCTAGTTTTTGAGCCATAGATTTCTCATTTCTTCTACGTGCATAAAGTATCATCCACTTCATTGCCATAGAAATTTTACGGTCTGGTCTAATTTGCATTGGAATTTGGAATGTAGCTCCACCTACTCTACGACTACGTACTTCTACGTGAGGCATAACATTGGTTAATGCATCCTTCCAGATTTCTACTGAAGATTTTTCAGCATCTTGCTTTTTAGCTTCTACGATATCCATTGCATCATAAAAAACTTTAAAAGCTGTTGATTTTTTACCGTCCCACATTAAGTTATTTACAAAACGTGTTACCAGTTGGTCATTAAACCTCGGATCTGGTAAAAGTGGTCTTTTCTTTGCCGCTCTTTTTCTCATGTTTTCTTTGTTTTTTTAGGACAGGTCACGACCTATCCGTACGTAATTGATTTACTTTTTCGCTTCTTTTGGACGTTTAGCACCGTATTTTGATCTACGTTGCGTTCTTCCTGCTACACCTGATGTATCAAGTGCACCACGAACGATGTGGTATCTTACTCCAGGTAAATCTTTTACTCTTCCACCCCTAACTAATACTATCGAGTGCTCTTGCAGATTGTGTCCTTCACCTGGGATATAGGCATTTACTTCATTACCATTAGTCAAACGTACACGCGCTACTTTACGCATTGCAGAGTTTGGTTTTTTTGGTGTTGTAGTGTAAACACGCGTACATACCCCTCTTCGTTGAGGACAAGAATCTAAAGCAACCGATTTACTCTTCTTAGTCATCTGAGTTCTTCCAGTTCTTACTAATTGTTGAATTGTTGGCATAATTAATACTAAAAATTTCTTATATATGATTTTCCCGCTTTTTACGGGGTTGCAAATGTAAAAAAGATTTTTCTAAAAACAAATCATAATAGATTAATTTTCAATTACATTAATAAAGATTTAATATTGATGAATTTGGCTCTGAAGTTTCGGAGTTGGGATTTGAGATTAAGGATTTGGGATTTTGTTGCCGTTTGCGTTGCGAATGCTTTTGTTCTTTGTAAATTTGCTTAAAAACAGTCGCATTATACTGATGCAACGTTTTTGACGTTATTAATTTCAACTAATATTCCTAAGTTGTTTAAAAAATTAGCACTAATTGTTCTGTTTTTTGTGTGCCAAAATCATTTTGGACAAGAGCTCATGCTGAAAATAATTTCAGAAAACGCAACCGAAATGACTACCATCGATTCTATTGGTTATCAAAAAAAGCATACGAATGTTAAAAGCATAATGGAGGAGGTTCAAAAATTTTCGGACCAACTGCTGCAAATAGGCTATCTTGAAAATGAATTGTTGGATTCGAAAAAATTAAGCGACACGCTTTTTCAATTTCATTTCAGATTGAGAACTCCCACAAAATACCTACACATGTATTTAGAAAAAGATGCGGAGATTTTGGGATTTGAAAAAGACAGCATTATAATTCCGATACGTGAAACAACTGATTTTTTGAAAAAAAAATTAAGCGAACTTGAACTAAAAGGTTTTTCACTAGCATCATTACGTCTTGCCGATTTCAGAAAAGAGAACGGTAAACTCTTTGCTTTGCTAAAAATTGAAACCAACAAGAAACGCCTCTTGAGCGAAATTGTAATTAATGGTTACGAAAAATTTCCGCTTGGCCATAAACGAAACTTAAAGCGTTTGTACGATCAGAAAATTTTTAATAAAAATAATCTGGATAAAATTCACAAAGACTTTAACAATTTTCGGTTTGTGAGTCAAACGCGTTATCCTGAAATTCTTTTTAGTGAAGACAGTACAAAAGTGTATGTTTATCTAGAAAAAGCCAAAGCCAACCGATTTGACGGCTACATTGGTTTTGCCAATCAGGAAGATGGAAAAGTTGATTTTACAGGTTATTTAGACTTGGCTTTGGTCAATATTTTAAATGCAGGTGAGGCGTTTAACTTGTATTGGAAAGGCGACGACAACGAACAAGTTACGTTCAACACAAGTCTTGAAGTTCCGTATATTTTTAAAAGTCCGTTGGGTGTGAAAGCGAATTTAAATATTTTCAAACAAGACAGCACCTTTCAAAACACTAAAACAGCAATTGACTTGGGTTATTATTTTACCTACAATAAGAAGCTATTTATTGGTTACCAATCTACCGAATCGAGTGACATTCAAAATACCAATAATTCGATGATTAGCGATTTTGAAAGTAGTTTCTTGACGTCAACTTTTGAATATCGCAATTTTATTGACGACGCCTTGTTTTCAGAAAAAACACGGTTTATTTTTAAATCAGGTATAGGCGAAAGGGCCTCAAAACTAGAGAACAACGCACAATCCTTTTTCGAGCTCAATTTTAGTCACAATTTACATTTAAATAAGCGGAATATCATTAACTTAAAAAGTCAGAATTTTTATCTGAATAGTGAACATTTCATTACGAACGAGTTGTATCGTTTTGGCGGCATTCAATCTGTCCGCGGATTTAACGAAAATAGTTTGCAAGCCAATATTTTGACATCTTTACTCACAGAATATCGGTACATTTTGTCTTATGGTTTATACGTTCACAGCGTTTTGGATTATGGTTTTTATGAAGATGCCACCACAAATACGACCAATAATTTACTAGGAATTGGTTTCGGGTTTGGAATTCGCTCAAAAAACGGACTTCTTAATTTAATTTACGCCAACGGAAGCACCAAAAATCAGTCCATCGAACTTTCCAACTCGGTCGTTCAAATCAAATTTGTTACAGAATTTTAGGCTTTTTTTGAAAGTTCAACGCTTATTTTTTTTCAAAATAAGCAAGTAAAATTGACTCATCTTTTTTTATTACATTTGCCGTATGGAAAAAGAACATTTGATTTTTGGAATTCGCGCGATTGTAGAAGCCATTATGGCAGGTAAAGAAGTAGATAAAGTGTTTTTGCAAAAAGATGCTCAAGGCGAATTGATGAAGGATTTGCTGAAAGTAATGAAACGCAACAACGTAAATTTTACTTATGTTCCCGTTGAAAAACTGAATCGACTGACTCCCAACAATCATCAAGGTGCGGTTGCTACTATTGCCCCCATTTCTTTTGTAGAAATTGAAGTGCTTGTAGAAACTGTTCTTGAAAAAACCAAAACACCATTGTTCTTGGTCTTGGATCAAATATCGGACGCACGAAACTTTGGCGCCATCATACGTACGGCAGAATGCACAGGAGTGGATGGAATTATAGTTCAAAAATCAGGCGCTGCACCCGTAAATGGAGATACGGTAAAAACATCTGCAGGTGCTGTTTTTAATATTCCAATTTGTCGCGTAGAACATATCAAAGATGCCATTTTCTTCTTACAAGGTTCGGGCATCAAAACCGTTGCGGCTACTGAAAAAACAGATCAAACCATTTACGACGTTACTTTAAATGAACCGGTCGCCATCATTATGGGTTCAGAGGACAGAGGTATCAATCCTTCCGTTTTAAAAATTGTAGACGAAAAAGCAAAGTTACCGATGTTTGGAACCATTGGCTCCCTAAATGTTTCGGTTGCTTGTGGTGCTTTTTTATATGAAGCGGTGCGACAACGAAAGTAATTGTACATACAAAATATTTAAAAAACACGATTAATTACTGATCGTGTTTTTTTATTCTAATTTTTCATCATTTTTAAAATGATACACGATCTGAAACCCATTGTTGGAAGTCGTATTTTGAAAAGGATTGGTTTCAATTATTGAATCGGTAACTTCAGGTTTTGGGACATTAACAAAGTTTCCGTTTTCATCAAAGCGTTCCATAAACTTATCGCCCACAGGGTTATAATCCGGTTGTTCCCAATCGTATTTTATAAATTTTTTGTAATCTGGAGTTTTAAAAATAACAGCCATTACCAAACCCGTGATTAATCCCGCCAAATGTCCTTCCCACGAAATTCCTTCCTCAATATCGGGAAATACATACCAAATCATCCCGCCATAAACCATAATTATAACGAGCGATAACGAAACCAATCGGTAATATTGCGATCGTATTCCTTTAAAAAAGATAAAACTAACCAGAACATAAATCAGTCCGCTCGCGCCAATATGATAGGACTCTCGTGCAATAATCCAAGTCAAAATTCCAGAAAACAAGATGCCGTAGAGAACTACTTGCCAAAAATTGTCTCTGTAAAAATACCGTAGAGCTGCAATCAATAAAAACGCAGGAATGGTGTTGCTGTACAAATGATCGAGACTTCCGTGTAAAAATGGACTAAAAAACACACCTCTCAAACCTTCCAAAGTTCGCGGATATACTCCAAACGTCGTCAAATCATTAGAAAACCTAATTTCAAACCAATATACAGTCCAAATCGCCAGTACAAAAAGCAAAGGCAAAACAACGACGGACAATGAAAATTTAAAATGATTTTCGTTCATATCTATAAATCTAAGCGTACTTTGTTGCTATACATTTCAAAGATTAGTTATCAAGAAGTCCACCAAAAATAAATATCTGTTAATGTGTCATAATTTACAAAAATCAAGTCATTTATTTTGAGTAATTTTGACGATATGGAAGCACCTTTAGCAGAACGAATCCGACCTCAAACCCTTCACGATTACATCAGTCAACTGCATCTGGTAGGGCCGGAGGGTTCGTTAACTCAACAAATCAATAACGGAATTATTCCTTCACTCCTACTTTGGGGCCCACCAGGAACGGGTAAAACTACGCTAGCAGAAATCATTGCCAAAGAATCCAAAAGACCTTTTTTTGTTTTGAGTGCAATCAATTCTGGCGTGAAAGACATACGTGAAGTCATTGATAAAGCCAAGCAAAGCAGCGGAATGTTTACCGCTAAAAATCCGATATTGTTTATTGATGAAATCCACCGCTTTAGTAAATCGCAACAAGATTCGCTTCTTGCAGCGGTAGAAAAAGGTTGGATTACATTAATTGGTGCCACAACCGAGAATCCCAGTTTTGAAGTCATTCCTGCTTTACTGTCGCGCTGTCAGGTGTATATTTTGAACTCATTTTCAAAAGACGATTTACTGGCGTTATTGCATCGCGCAATGGAACAAGATATTTATTTAAAAACAAAGAATATTCAACTTATAGAAACCGAAGCTTTACTGCGCCTTTCAGGTGGAGATGGCAGAAAATTGCTCAACATATTCGAACTTGTTGTCAATGCATCGCCTACGAATGATGTGGTAATTTCAAATGAAATGGTGTTGAAATTAGTGCAACAAAATACCGTTTTGTACGATAAAACAGGCGAACAGCACTACGACATTGTTTCGGCTTTTATTAAATCCATTCGAGGAAGCGACCCAAATGGCGCTGTTTATTGGTTGGCGAGAATGATTGAAGGAGGCGAAGATGTTAAGTTCATCGCGCGAAGAATGCTCATATTATCAAGTGAAGATATCGGAAATGCGAATCCAACGGCTTTTGTTATGGCTAATAATACATTTCAAGCAGTTTCTGCCATTGGTTATCCCGAAAGTCGCATCATTCTAAGTCAGTGTGCGGTTTATTTGGCCACTTCACCCAAAAGTAATGCTTCGTACTTGGCCATAGGCAACGCCCAAAAAATGGTAAAACAAACAGGCGATTTGCCTGTTCCAATTCATTTACGCAATGCACCAACAAAACTGATGAAGGAGTTGGGTTATGGAGACGATTACAAATATTCACACGAATACGACAATAATTTTGCCGAGCAAGAATTTCTTCCAGACGCAATTAAGAATACTGCGTTCTATTTACCTGGAAATAATTCGCGTGAAAACGCGACGAAGGAATTTTTAAAAAATCGTTGGAAAAACAAATACGGGTATTGAAACTCAAAAAAAAATGCATTCTCGATATGACAAAAGAAGCTTTCTCCATTCGTAGGTACAGCAAAAATGACAAGTTGGAAGTATTGCAATTACTGGATTTAAATATACCTTACTATTTTGCTCCAGCTGAAAAAACGGACTTTCAAAACTATCTTGAAACCGAAATCGAGCTGTACTACGTGCTCACTTTTGAAAATAAAATTATAGGTTGTGGCGGAATCAATTTCGAAGACGAAAAAAAAACAGGGATTATCATTTGGGACATCATTCATCCTGAATTTCAACGAAAAAAATTCGGTAAAGCACTTTTGCAATACCGAATTTCTGTCTTAAAATCGTTGGAGAACGTTACCAAAATTATTGTTCGAACGTCACAAATGACATTTCCATTTTATCAAAAACAAGGATTTCAACTCCTCGAAGTAAAACCCAACTACTGGGCAAAAGGATTTGATTTGTATTTTATGGAATACGTTTAAGAAATTCCAAATGAAAAAACCCAATCCCGAAGCTTCGGGACAAAATCAGAAATCTCAAATTCCAAATTTTCAATTCCTAGCTCTCCTCCTTGGGAGGGGCTAAGGGAAGTCTACTCCATCGCAGCCAAATACCTTTCGGCGTCTAAAGCAGCCATACAGCCCGTTCCTGCAGCAGTTATTGCCTGACGGTACACGTGATCGGCAGCGTCACCTCCCACAAAAACACCTGCAACGTTGGTTTTAGAAGTTCCTGGAATATTTTTGATATAACCTGTTTCATCAAGATCAATGTAGTCTTTAAAAATATCGGTATTGGGTTTGTGTCCGATGGCAACAAAAAATCCAGTTGCTGGAATCGATTTTTCTTCATTAGTGGATTTGTCTAAAACTTTTACCCCCACAACTACTTGCCCGTCACCTAAAACTTCAACCGTTTCTGTGTTCAACAAAATTTCGATATTTTCTGTTTTCCGAACGCGTTCTTGCATAATTTTAGAAGCTCTGAAATTAGAAGTACGCACCAACATCGTCACTTTTTTACATAATTTTGAAAGATAATGTGCTTCCTCACAAGCCGAATCCCCAGCGCCCACAATCACTACTTCTTGATTTCTGTAGAAAAAACCGTCGCAAACCGCACAAGCAGAAACACCGCCCCCCATTTGCAAATAATGTTGTTCAGATGGCAAGCCTAAATATTTAGCCGTAGCTCCTGTGGAAATAATTACTGTATCGCAATGAATTTCCTTTTCGTCGTTGACCCAAACTTTGTGAATTGGTCCTGAGAAATCCACTTTTGAAATCCAGCCGTCACGCACGTCAGCGCCAAATCTTTGAGCTTGTGCTTGAAGTTGCACCATCATTTCTGGACCTGTAATTCCTTCCGGATTACCCGGCCAGTTTTCTACTTCATTGGTTGTGGTCAATTGCCCACCAGGTTGAGATCCTTGGTATAAAACAGGAAACATATTCGCTCTTGAGGCATAAATTGCCGCCGTATATCCAGCAGGCCCGGATCCAATGATCAGGCATTTTACTTTTTCGATGGTTGTTGACATATTTTTAAAAATTCAAATTTTGTGATTACAAATGTAGCCTAAATTTAAAAAATTGTCTAAGCATTCGAATAACTTTTCGTTATGAGAAAATAATATTTTAATATTTGAAATTAGCATTGCACAACTAAAATATTAGTTTATCTTTGCATCCGATTTCGGGGTGTAGCGTAGCCCGGTTATCGCGCCTGCTTTGGGAGCAGGAGGTCGCAGGTTCGAATCCTGCCACCCCGACAAAAAAGCCGAACATTTAAAAATGTTCGGCTTTTTTATTTAGATTTAGAAGAATTTATTTTCTGTAAAATTTGAAATACTAAAACTTGATCTCAAGCCTTTCTGAAATAAGTTTGTCGTTCTGATAATATTCAAAAAACCATGTGTTATTGCGCTTCAAAACGACACCTTCTTTACCATCAGCATTTGCTAGAAAATAATCAGGTTGAGAAGTTTTGAATATTTTTAAAACTACTTTTGGTGTAGCATCAACCAACTGAAAACCATTTGCAATGGGCTGTGCAAAAAGTGTTTTATCGCTTATTACTTCGTTTTTCTCAGCAGCAATATCCGATTCCGCTACAGTAGCCAATACAGTTTGCTCTGTTTTTTTTCCAGTGAACTTATAATTAGCCTCTTTAACAGATAAAAGCGCTTTTTCTAAAGCTTCTATGTAGGCATCTTTTCGCATTTTGGTTTTACTTGTTCCTAAATCGGACTTGAATACGACCACATTGTTACAATCTCTAAATTCAACCCGTAATTTGGTAAGAAGAAAGCGACTTTCATTAACAATATAAGCTGTCAAATACAAACAGCGATCGTTGTAGTTGGCATTTATTTGATCGGAAGTAAAACGTACGTCAAACCCAAATTCAGCCAATCGGTACTTTAATATGGTATTGAGTCGGTATTCATTTTGGCTGTCTTGAAAATCAAATTTTGTGGGTACTAATACAAATTCAAAGTCATTTATTGTCTGTGCGGATGCAAACAAGGAAAACAGGGCGAAGATCAGTAGAAAATTTTTTTTCATATGTTGATATTTATTGTTTTTTATTGGTCTCCCGATAGCTATCGGGAGTAATTAGAATGTATTTTCATCGGAGTTTATCCCATCCAATACTATTTTATTGGGTATCCGATGACCCGATCTTGCGAACTAGCGAAGCATTTTCAATTGCATCGCATTTCCGGCATACTTATTTAATATATTGACATTTAATGCCATAATAGGCAAACTTTTAAATTGGGTTTTTAATTAAACAATAGAAACTTTCAAAGTTTGATTGTAGCAAATCTAATCTTGGTAATTCAATTATCGGCAGAAATTTGAAATTATTAACAACGTATTAAAATATTTTATACGATAATGAAGTTACTCCTATTAAAATTGTTTATTTAAACCGGATATTTAATGGCTCCACCATAAGCTTTCCTTCAAAATAATATTCGAAAACCCATTGATTGTTTTTCTTATAAACCAAACCATATTTCTTGTCGACATTTGCGTTAAAATACTCGGGTTGCATTGTTTTAACGAGTACCAAAACAACCTTTGAATTGGAATCAATAAGTTCAAACCCATTTTCGATTGGCGATGCAAACAAGACATCACTACTTGAGTTATCAGTCAAATTAGCAGGCTGATTGGTTATTTTTTCAGCAACTACGGTTTCTTGAGTGGCTCTTACTGGTTCAGAGATGACGATTGAGGCTTTTGGTTGCTCCAAATTCGTAACTTTATTTTGTGTCACAGTGTTTTTGAATTCTTTTGGGGTTGCTATTTCATTAGAAGTAGATGCAACCAATTGGGCTGACTCTTCTACTTTTTTTGAAGAGGCAACATTGGTAGTTTGCGAAGCAACTTGCGGTACTTTTCCAAGACTGTTTTTTGCCTGTTCCAACTTTGCTAGTTCCATTCGAGCTTGTTCCAATTTCATTTGCGTTTTTGCTAAATCTTCTTTGATTTTATCTAATTTAACTTGCTCTATTTTTAAAACTTCGCTTTGACTTTGAGAACCATTATTTTGATGCAAAGCTACCGAGGTACTTGAAGTACTTGACAATACAGACAAATCTGTTTTTTTTCCATTAAATTTATAATTGAGGTAACGCACTGATTTTAATGCATTAAATAACGCCTCATTGAATCCCTCATGTCGTTCTTTTTCTTCACCAGTTCCAATCTCGGATTGAAATACAATTCCGTTAGAGCAGTCCTTAAAAACTACTTGCAACTTAGTAAGAAAAATATTACTCACATTTACTACATCAACATATAGATATAAACATGGATCACTATAAATATTAAGTAATTGTTCTGATTTATAAAAGGCTTTAAAGCCAAAGTCTTCGAGTCTATTTTTTAACAGGTCATTCAATCGATATTCATTTTCACTACGCTGAAATTGAAATTTTGTTGGCACAACCACGAACTCGTATTCATTTATTCTTTGTGCATAAGTAAACAATGTGAATAAACTGAAGAGTACTAAAAATGCATTTTTCATAACTTTTTTCTTAACCAACTACAGGTGTTTTTTTAATTTTAATAAATGATTGATTTGTTTGATATTTTTACTTTCGATGATTTGGGGAATTTCACTGAATAATATAGCGTCCATACCGCAATTCATTGCACCTAAAACGTCTGCTTGAATACAGTCGCCAATCATAATGCTATTTTTGTTTTTCGCATTCGCTTGACGCATTGCAAATTCAAAAATCAAAGGATTAGGTTTTTTAACACCTACGGATTCGCTATTGGTTATGGTTTTAAAATAAGGCGCTAATTGGAATTATTTATTTTATTATTTTGAACATCATGAAAACCATTGGTTATGATATGCAAATTAAATTTTGGCTTTAAATAGTCTAAGATTTCAATCGCACCTTCAAAGAGATGATTATTTTCGGGCAAATATCGAATATATTCATCTGATAAAATGGCAATTATTTCCTCTTCAAGTTCCATTTCAAACAAAGCAAAAGTTTCCTTCAATCGTCCGTAGCGCAATTCATCTTTGGAAATTTTATCTTCTCGAAACAACTCCCAATATTTAAAATTTATAGGTACGTACTGCGCTACAAATTCTGACGGGTTGACCGGTATTTTATTTTTGGGCAAAATTTTCTCAAAAGTCAACGCCGAATTTTTTTCAAAATCCCACAAGGTATGATCTAAATCAAAAAACACATCAGAAATAGCGGTTTTCAAATTATTTTCCTTTTACAATGACTGCGTTATCAATATGGTAAATCCAGTCTTCGACATCTTTTTCATTGATGCGAAAAGTTCCTACTAAAGTTACATATTGATCGGTTTTCAATTTTGGTGTAGCCCCTTTAAACTTGATTCCCATAATCGTTTCTGGCCCCGCCTGACCACAGAAAAAGCAGGATGCAAAAACATTTTTGCTCAAAGCATAAGTTGTGTTATCGATTGGAATAATGAAACCACTGATTGCAATCTGCTTACCCGCTTTTTGTTTAAGTAACGGACTTACTTGTGGATACATGATTTCGCCGTATTCTTTATCGGCTTTTTTAATAAATTTGATCATCCCCAAAAGCTTCCAATTCAAGGAGTCAATAGCTGTTGCTTCAAATGAAGAAGTAATCCCTTCCGCTTTAAATTTTGGGGCAAGCTTCGTTTCTTTTGCCGAAGCAAACAAAAACGCAAACAAAAAAGATATGATAAATACTGATTTATGCATAAGCTAAAGTTTTTGAAATATTAAGTCGATACGCTTTTATTGCTGGAATCAACGCTGCAATTATACCCACAAAAATAGTGATTAAAAATAAAATCAGCTCTTCTCTAAGTGCCAGTTCAAACGGGTCAAACGCCATTTTATAGTCGTCCTCGGTTGCGTTTGAAATAAAATACAAACCGAGCCTACCAACAACTGTACCAAACACAAATCCGATGAGGCATAAAAAAACACTTTCGGCAAGTACCAATAGCAAAAGCTGTAATCGAGTTGCTCCCGAAACCCGCATTAATGCAAATTCGTATTTCCGTTCTTTGAGGGTATTGTACAAAGCTATAAAAATGCTGATTCCTGAAATGAGCATGATTCCGTAAGCCAAATATTGCAATGCGTCAAGGCCAATTCCAAAGAGCGAAAACAATCGGTTGATTTCGATAGCTGGAGAAGCTGCCTGCATACTTGTGTTTTGGGCAATAAGTCGCGGCCAAAGTACGAACCCCATTTTATTTTTAAATTTTATTAAAACGGACGTAATTTCATGATCTTCTTCATGGTTATGTGCTTCTTCATCGTGATGGTGTTCTGCTCCTTCTTCATGGTGATGCGCTTCTTCATCATGATGGTGCTCTTCTCCTTCTTTATGCTCGTGCTCCACACTTTCGATCGCTTCCTCTTCGTGGTGGTGCATCGCCCAAACACTTTCAATATTGGACAAAATCAAATTATCGATAACTTTACCCGTTTCGGAAGCTATTCCTACCACTACATATGGATGTTCCTCGTGGACTTCGCCTTCCTCTGCATCTCCATGCGAGCTTAAAAATGTGTCTCCTAGTTTAAGATTCATTTTTCTAGCCACTTCACTTCCCAAAACCACCTCAAAATTCTTTGAAAAAAGGACTCCAGTAGCCATCCTGGCATCATACTTTTTTAAATATTCTTCTGTAGTTCCGAGAATTTTGAAACCGCGGTAATTATCGCCAAATGCCAGTGGAATTGCTGTTTTTACAAAAGGATGTGTCATCCAGACCTTAGCCTCACCATAATTGATATTTCCTGTTGGAGCGTCCATTTGATACACCGAAGAAAGAATTAATTGCATCGGACTTCCCTTGGCACCAATCACTAAATCGACACCGTCAATATTGCTTGAAAACTGCTTTTCAAACTGTTTTTGCAGCAAAATCAATAACGAAATTATTGCCACACTTGCTGTTAACAAAATAACGCTAAGGACAGTGTTGAGTGGTTTAAACCACATATTTTTCCATGCAATTTTACCAATCATAACTCGATAGTGCTTTTAAAACGTTCTTTTAATCGTTGATCGTGTGTTACTATAACTAATGCTGCATTGTATTTTTGAGCTAAACCAGCAAGCAAATCCCCTACAATTTTTGCGTTTTCATTGTCTAAACTGGAAGTGGGCTCGTCTGCCAAAAGCAACTTCGGCTCATTGATTAAAGCCCGTGCAATGGACACCCGCTGTTGTTGACCGACACTTAAATTTTGGGGTAATTGAGATGCACATTTATCTAAACCTAAAAGCGACAACAGTTCTTTCGCTTTTTCTTTCTTTTTGGTTTTATCGGTTAACCAAGAGGCCAATTCGATATTTTCTAAAACAGTTAATGCTGCAATAAAATGCGATTTCTGTAAAATCAATCCAATATTTTGACCTCTAAAATGGTCTAATTTTGTCGAAGACAGTTGGCAAATATTAACATTATTGATGTAAATTTCGCCTGAAGTAGGTTTCAGAAGTCCGCCAAGTACATGCAATAAAGTCGTCTTTCCTTTACCAGAAGCGCCCGTAATCAACAACGCTTGATTGGACTCGCATTGCAAATTGGGAAACTGAAATTGCGTCTGGGAATTGTACTGAAATCCTATTCCTTTCGTAAGAATCATCTTATAAAAATGTTTATTGAATCAGGTCGCAAGATAGCGAATCCCAAAAAAATTCTTTTATTTTTTAACGTAAGATTGATATTTACAGAATTCCCTCGTCTGCAAAACTAAGATAATCGTTGTTAGTAATTATCAAATGATCCAAAACATTTATATCTAGCGTTTTCCCAGCATCTTTAATCTTCTGAGTAATTTGTTTATCGGCTTCGCTGGCTTTCAAAATTCCCGATGGGTGGTTGTGGCACAATATAATACCCACTGCATTTTGTTCAAATGCCGTTTTAAACACAATCCGTACATCTACTACTGTTCCAGTAATTCCGCCTTTACTGAGTTGGGATTTATAGATTACTTTGTTGGAATTATTAAGGTACAACACCCAAAATTCCTCGTGGACAAGTTCGCCAATAATAGGATGCATAATATCGAAAACGGCTTTGCTAGAGGTGATTTTTTTCAAATCTACTTCTTCCTCAGATCCTCGCCTACGACCAAGTTCCATAGCAGCCAAAATGGTTATGGCTTTTGCTTCGCCAATTCCTTTAAATTCCATAAGTTGTTGCAATGTCATGCGTCCCAAAGCTTTGAGATTGGCTACACTTCCTATGATGCGTTTGCTCAAATCAACGGCACTTTCATTCCGACTACCAGAACCGATTAAAATGGCTAAAAGTTCGGCATCGCTCAACACTTGTTTGCCTTTCAGCATTAATTTTTCACGAGGTTTGTCGTCTTCGGCCCACTGTTTTATTGGAAATGAAGTATTTGGTTCCATGGCTTGTAATTTTGTAAGATTATACTAAAATCGGCTTCCAGGCGTTTACATCCTGAAAATAAAATACTAAAATAATGAAAATACTTTATAGTTTGGGAATCTTATTGCTAATTTCATCTGGAAATCAAGAAAAAAATTTTGAACAGAAGTTGGCGAAAGCTGCAATCCAATTGACCAAAAACGAAGTGGTTTACAACGGAAAATATGTTTCGATTCCGTATCCCAACGGCGATGTACCCTCAGGTCAGGGTGTTTGTACCGATGTGATTATTCGGGCGTATCGAGCATTAGGAATTGATTTACAAAAAGAAGTCCATGAAGACATGAAAGTACATTTTTCAAAATACCCAAAAACGTGGAGTTTGAAAAAACCTGATACCAATATTGACCATCGTCGTGTACCCAATTTAGAAACTTTTTTTACGCGAAAAGGACAAAAATTACCTGTCTCTCAAAACCCATCCGACTATAAAACAGGAGACTTGGTAACGTGGATGATTAATGATAAATTGCCACACATTGGTATTGTGACGCATTTAAAATCCAGTCCTGATGCTTCGGGTGGAAAACGGCCTTTGATTGTGCACAATGTGGGTGCCGGTCAAGTTTTGGAAGACTGCTTGTTCAGTTACAAAATTGTCGGACATTTTAGGTATAAAAAATAAACCACTAGGATTGAAAGTCCATAAATTTGGTTGTCAGACTTAAAGTCTGCAAGTTTGAAAACATATAAAAACCGCAAATTCGCAAATTACAAACTTAAAAGCATAAAATAATTTGCAAATTTGCGGTAAACACTTTTAGTGCCTGAAAGGAAATGGCACTAAAGTACATACATTTAACTGAAATTCGAGACCAATAAAAATCGCCTCCAATGAAAGCGATTTTTATACATTTCCAGAATTTTCAATTTAAAGTAAACCTTGGACTTCATCAAAATTCAAACCCCCATAATTCCCAGAACTCATTAACAACAAGGCACTTTCTTTGAGGTTATGTTCGTGCAAAAAACCTTTAAAATCGGTTGGATTGGTGTAAATAATCAAATCATTTCGGTTGAAAGCTTTCGAAATTTGGTCGTAAGTGACTTCTTCTAATTGCTTAATTTTTACTGCATCAGGCGAATAAAAAACCACTGCAATATCAGCTGCATCAAGAGCTCCTTCATATTCTTTTAAAAATTCGGCATTCAAACTGCTGTACGTATGCAATTCCAAACATGCTACCAATTGCCTATTCGGATATTGGGCTTTTACAGCTTGTGTCGTTGCTTTTACTTTACTTGGTGAATGTGCAAAATCTTTGTAGGCAACCGCTGTTTTGGTTTCGGCAATTTTTTCTAACCGTTTCGAAGCGCCTTTAAAAGTGGCAATGGCTTCATAGAAATCGGCTTCATCGACGCCCATATTTTGACAAATCCATTTGGCTCCAGCCAAATTATTTAAATTGTGGGCTCCAAAAACCTCAATGGGCATGGGTCCTTCTGGAGTTTCAAGTAAAGTTACCCCGTTTTCCACGGTATACTCTGGCGTTTTGTAGGCAATTTTCCGTATCGGATTTGTTGCGGATTCAGCTGCTCTTTTCACCTCTGAATCGTCCTCATTATAGACCAAAATGCCGCCGTTGGTAATTTTTTGAATAAAAATTTCAAACTGTTCTACATAATTTTCATAGGTCGGAAACACGTTGATATGGTCCCAAGCAATTCCAGAAATCAAAGCGATATTGGGTTGATACAAATGAAATTTCGGTCGTCGATCAATGGGTGATGACAAATATTCGTCGCCTTCCAAAACGATAAAATCATTTTCTTTAGTCAAATGTACCATCGTATCAAAGCCTTCGAGTTGGGCTCCAACCATATAATCTACGGCAATATTGTGGTAATGCATCACGTGCAAAATCATCGACGTAATTGTAGTTTTTCCGTGCGAACCACCAATAACCACACGGGTTTTGTTTTTGGATTGTTCGAACAAAAACTCTGGATAAGAATAAATTTTCAGCCCTAACTTTTGGGCTTTCAGTAATTCAGGATTGTCGGCTTTGGCATGCATCCCGAGAATAATGGCATCAATATCCTTGGTAATTTTTTCTGGAAACCAACCCATTTCGTCGGGCAACAAACCTTTTTTTGCCAGTCGTGTTTTGGATGGTTCAAAAACAGCATCGTCGCTTCCCGTTACATAATCGCCTTTTTGGTGCAAGGCAAGGGCTAAATTGTGCATGGCACTTCCGCCAATTGCTATAAAATGAGTTCGCATTTTTAGGTATTTTTATTTTTCAAAAGCCTGCTCTAGAGCGGCAGCTTTCTTGGATTGATTCAATTTATTTTTGTACAAATTATACAATTTCTGGTACGTTGTTTTCGACTGACCGATTTCAAAAGCTTTTTTATACTCGGGTTCTGCTTTTAAATAGCGACCGAAATATTCCTGGATATGGCCACGCGCCAAATAACCGTCCACGGGAGAAATGACCACTAATTCATCCGCATATTTTTGTGCTTTTTTTTCGCTTCCGCCCAAAATTCCTGGGACTTGCAAATAAAATTCGACCAAAGCCCAACGGGTGTCAATGTGTTTGGCATCTAATTTAGCCGCGGTTAAAAACGCATTTTCCACATCGTCTAGCAATCCCAAGGCTGCAAATCGGCTTCCTTCTTTGGCTTTCATGCCCAAAACCCCACCGTATTTGTAGTGGTAATTGGCATTCTTCGGGTCGGCTTTTTTTAACTTTTCGTAATATTTGATCGCTTCGTTCCAGTTTTTGGCATGACCAGCAATGTCGCCAAGGTATTCAATGGCTTTGTAATTTTTAGCATCACTTTTTACAATTTTTTCAAAAATGGGTTTGGCCAAAGCAAATTTTCCCTGCTGAAAAAGTTGTTCGGCCTTTTTGAAATCATTTGCAAAATACTGCATAGGAATTAAAAGTAATAAAAGAATGAAGTGGTGCATCAAATATATTTGTTTCAAAAATACTAAATTGACTTTAAATAATGTTTCGTTTTTAAAAATGATTAACCGTTTATGGTTGTCACAATTTTTTGTATTTTGCCTAACAGAAAAAAAGTTTCGACTTGTCCCAACCTTTTTCGGAATTTTCTCCTCTTATCCATTAAAAACTTGTATCCATGAAATGTTTTTTAACAATTGTTTTATGCTTTTCTTTTTCGCTAATTTTTGCTCAAGATTTTAAATCGGAATGGCGGGAAGTGATTCAATTTGAATTGGATGGCAAAATTACGTCCGCTCACGATAAAGTAAATGAAATTTATAAAAAAGCAAAACGCAAAAATTTCGAAGATCAAATTATCAAGTGTTTTTTCTATCAATCCAAATTTTTGCAGGTTCGAAACGAGAATTACCATTCGAATGTGATTAAAAATTTGCAGACAGAAATCGACGAATCAAAAGGAAGTAAAAAAGCAATTCTAAATTCTATTTATGCTTCTATTTTAGAAAGTTACTACCAAAACAATCGTTATGCTATCAACAAATTAACCGATTTAGCAACGAATGAATCTGTCGATTTCAAAACTTGGACGGGTAACGATTTTGAAAAAGAAATTGACCTCACTTACGCATCTTTATTAAAAGACGAAAACGAGTTACGCAATACCGGCATTGAAAAATTCTCCTCCATTCTCGAAATTTCGCCTTATACAAATGCAGCGAAAATGAGCGTTTATGATTTTTTACAACCAAAAGTAATTAGTCATTATTTTAAAAATTTGTACGTCTTGAGCGACAAAAAATATCAAGATTTAGTAAAAAAATTAATTACCACTTCGGAAGTATTTGTTCAAGCTAATATGGACACTTTATCGATTGAAAACCTTAAAAAGGGCATTCAAATATTGCAAAACAACGAAAAATACGGCTTAAAAAACAACCTAAAAACTGTTCACACTTTGCAATACAATCGGATGCAATTGTTTTCTAAAATTATAGCCGACAAAGAAAATTACTTTATTGAACTGTCTCTTTTAGAAAAAAAAGTAAAGAGCAATTATTTACGTCAGGACATCAAGGTTGATTTTACCAAATTTTATGCTTCGTTAACTTCAAAAGAAAGCAAAAAGAATTATTATCCTGAAGTGCTTTCTATGATTGATACGATTTTAAATCAAAGAGAAAATCCCAATGCAAAAGCCAATGCCGAAAGTTTGAAAGAACGCATTCTGAGAAAACAACTCACATTAAATATTCCGTCCGAAATTTATCCCCAACAAAATTACCGGGCTTTTGTAGAATTTAAAAATATCGATTCGCTGCAAGTAAGTTATTACAAAATTCCAATCGAAATTCTAAAAAAAATAGATATTGGCGATCGTTATTACAGGACATCTCAAAACAAACAACTTGATCGTGATTCGATAGTATTCAGTTTTATCGAAAAAAATGAACCTTTAAATTCAGTTGTAAAAACGTTACCAAACAAGACTGATTATTTTGAATATTCTACAGAATTAGTGATGGAACCGTTAGAAGTAGGCTCCTATTTATTGTTTTTCGAAACCAAAAATAATCGCAACAATCCGAAAAAAGCTTTTGCTTATAAAACCCTACAAGTTTCGAATATAAATTATGTTCAAGAAAGAGAAAGCAACAATGACGTATTCCATTTATTGCACCGAAAAACAGGCAAACCCATTGAAAACGCGATAATCAAAAATAATGAGTCTACACAAAAAACAAATCAAAACGGGATGGCAGAATTTCGACTATCCGACCAAGAATCAGATTTATACAGCGAAGTTTTGTTTGTAAAGGACATCGATACCCTTTTTACTTCTTATTATAAGTCCAAAAAAAAGACGAATGAAACCGACGAAAAGTTTGAAGCCCTAGCCAACGTTTTTTTTGATCGAGCGATTTACCGTCCGGGACAAAAGGTATTTTTTAAAGGCTATCTGTTTCAAAATAAAAACAATGTAAAAAGTGTGGTTCCTCATTTGACGGTTACTGTACGTATAAACAATGCCAATTCGGAAGAAGTAAAAAAATTTGACATTCAAACCAATGAATTTGGAAGCTTTACGGGCGAATACGAGATTCCGAAAAATGTTTTTACAGGAAACTTTTTCATCACCATTGAAAAACCTGATACTTATGAGGCAGACACCAAATATTACAATAAAAAAGAGGACGAGCACTCGTTTTGGGATCGTGTTGATTTCAGTGATTCAAGAGAATATCCGTTTCAAGTTGAAGAATACAAACGTCCTACATTTGAAATTACTTTTGATGCAATCAAAGAAAACTTCACGATTGGCGATTCTATATCTGTGAAAGGAAACGCCAAAACATTTGCAGGAAGTAATTTGACGAATGCGAAAGTTTCATACAGTCTTGAACGAAATGTTCAATTAAAAAAGGGCAATTTTAACAAAGATGAAAACAAAATAAACAAAGAAATACTAACCGATGAAAAGGGCAATTTTACTCTAAATTTAAATGCTTCAAAAGCAGGCTTATCAAATGAAGAGATTGCACTGATGACTTTTTATATCAATGTAAGTATTACCGATGTAAATGGCGAAACAAGAACAGCTAACACTTCTATTAAAGTTGGTGCGGAAATGCTACAACTTAATGCGATTATTTCGCCTATATTGATTCAAGGCAAGAAAAATAAACTGCAAATTAAGGCAACAACATTAAACGATTTCCCAATAAATGCCAAAGGTACCATTGCGTTTGTGCAACTCAGTCAGCCCAATTTCCTAATAAAAAGAGTGCGTTTTCCAGAACTGAATAGCATCGATAAAGATTTATTTACAAAATTATTTCCCTTTGAAGCTTATGACGAAAAAGCAACTGCAGTTGAAGAAAAAATAGTAAAAACGATGGCTTTTGATACCAAAAAATCTACTGAAATTGACTTGGCTTTCTTGAATAATTTTGAAACATCAAGTTACAAAATCAGATTAGAAGCCCAAGATCAAAATGGAAATACCATCCGTACTGAAAATGATTTCAGTTTAACCACAAATGATAAAAAAGCAACGGATGAATCGTTATTTGTGGTGCAACAAATCGAATCGAAAAGCAATGATTTTGTTTTTGAAATCAAATCGGTTCTTCCCGATTTGTACGTAACTACACGAATGTATGATGACAATCAAAAAATATCAGAACGTGTTGTACAGTTAAAAAATGGTCTTGCAACCGTAAAAATTCCTAAGCAAGGCAATGACAAAACCGACTTAAATTTCCACTTTTCAACATTATTGGAAAACACCTATTTCGAAGAGGAACTAACAATTAGTAAAGAAGAAATTAAAACTCAACTTGATTTTGAAATCACAAGTATGCGAAACAAAATCGAACCTGGGAGTCTTGAAAATTGGTCGTTTGTACTTAAAAACTCAAAACTACAAGCGGAAGTTGTAGCTAGTATGTACGACATGACTTTGGATCAATTTGCAACTTCAAACTGGAAAATAAATAATTTTTATAACCGAAAAACAAGACCACAAATTATTTATAATTATAATGAGTGGTACGACAACACCATTCGCTTTACTAATTTATATTTCAGTTCAGAATATTACCCTACAAACGTTCCTTATCCAAAAATAAATTGGTTTGGATTTAGTTTTAACACTAAAAACAAATACATCAGCGACAGATATCTCAATAAAGTTAGGGCAAATGCTTTAATTCCAGCAAATGCTAAATTCGTTTACGGCATTGTAACTGAGGGAGACCTGCCACTTCCTGGCGTGAGTGTAGTAGTAAAAGGTACCTCGCGGGAAACTCAAACGGACTTTGACGGTCGTTATAAAATCGAAATGGCTCCAGGAGAAATCCTTGTATTTAGTTATCTTGGTTTTGAAAATAAATCGGCGGTATTTTCCAATGAAAAGCAAATAAATATTAAATTGAAAGAAGCAGATGCGGTGTTTTTAGCATCCGTTGTGGTTCAGGTATCCTCTGAGACAAAAACTTTACATACTGGGACTGCGAATATAATTGTAGCCGATAATGCTGTTTATGATAGTGATGGAAATGACGATTTTAATTATTACCGCGGAAATATTTATACTAAAAACGTTTCTGTTCTTGAATCACTGCAAGGTCAATCGCCAGGGCTCAATTTTATTGCAAGTTCAGGAAGTCCCGGAAGTGCAAAATTTAACGGGTTCATTAGAGGTGCATCATCTATTAATGGCAATACAGATCCTCTTCTTGTTGTTGATGGTATTCCTGTTACTGCAGAAGAATTTAGAAAATTGAATCAACAAGACATTCAATCGGTTACTGTTTTAAGAGATGCTTCGGGAATAGCCATTTATGGAAATAGAGCAAAAAATGGTGTCATAATTATTACCACCAAAAACGAAATGAAAGCTTTAGAACAAGTCAAGACCAGAACAAATTTCAACGAAACGGCCTTCTTTTATCCAAACCTTAGAACCGATGCAAAAGGGAATATAAGCTTCAGCTTTACTTCGCCCGAATCCTTAACCAAATGGCGTTTGCGATTATTCGGTCATAATAAAAAAGCAGAAACAGGTTACTTTCAAACCGATATTATTTCGCAAAAAGACATTATGGTGATGCCGAACATGCCGCGATTTGTTCGTGAAAAAGACGTGATAAATTTGACTACCAAAATTGTCAACATGACCAATGAAATCAAGACGGGAAATGCCGTTTTATTGTTATTCGATGCCGCAACCAATACCGCAATTGACTCCATAACAATGAATTCAAAAAACTTGAAAGTCTTTACTTGTAAACCCAAAGAAAGCGTGGTGGTTGACTGGACGATTACCGTTCCCGAAGGAGTCCTAGGTTTGCGATACAAAGTGATGGCAAAATCAGGATCCACAAGCGATGGCGAAGAAAATATTTTACCCGTCTTAACCGATAAAATTTTGATAACCGAGAGCATTCCGATTTGGGTAAAGGGCAATACCAAACGCGAATTTACTTTGCAAAATTTAAAAAATAATACCTCATCCACGTTACAAAATCATACCTTAACGTTCGAATATACTTCCAATCCGGTTTGGATGGCGTTGCAATCGCTTCCCTACTTGATGGCGTACGAACAGGAATGTTCGGAACAAATTTTTGCGAAATATTTTGCCAATTGCTTGGCGACAAAAATTATTGCTTCCAATCCAAAAATTGAGAAATTGTTTCAGAAATGGCATGATGAAAAGTCGGTGGAATCCAAATTGAAAATGAATGAGGAGTTAAAATCCATAGTTTTAGCTGAAACGCCTTGGCTTTTAGATGCCGAAAGCGATGACGAGAAAAACAAGCGATTGGCTGTTTTAATGAATTTGTCTACTCTAAAAGAAAATAATGCTGAAACGTATAAAAAATTAGAAGAAAAAATGTTGCCAAGTGGCGGTTTTCCTTGGTTTAATGGTGGAACGGAAAACCGATTTATTTCGCAATACATTTTATCAGGAATTGGACGTTTAAATGCTTTATTTCCAGAAGACAGTTTGAAATATAAAAGTATTGTTTCGAAGGGAATTCCAAATCTGGATCGTCAATTTGTTTCCCATTATTCCAAAAAAGAAAAAATTGTTCGTCCTAGCACTTTAAATTTGAACTATTTATACACAAGAAGTTTTTACCTCAAAAATTATACGATACCAACCAAAGTAGATGCATTGATTCAATTACAGTTGAAGCAATGTAAGGAAGATTGGCTCACTTATTCGCTGTACGAAAAAGGTATATTGGCTTTAGTTTTGCATCGATTTAACGAAAAAGATTTTGCTAAAAAAATCATCACAAGTTTGAAAGAAACCGCTTCGAGTAACGAAGAAATCGGCATGCATTGGATTGAAAACAAATCGAATTCTAACTGGTTTCATTCTAATATTGAGACACAAGCTTTATTGATTGAGGCTTTCGCCGAAATAGATCAAAAAAAAGAAATCATTGACGCGATGAAAGTCTGGCTGATTAAAAACAAACAAACCAATCGTTGGCCTACCACAAAATCAACAACAGAAGCTGTTTTTGCTTTAATGAATCAAGGAACCGATTGGGTTTCTTTAAAGGAAAATACCAAAATTAGCATCGGTGATGAGAAGTTGATTACCAAAAAACTGTTGCGCAAAGACGACGAACAGCAAACCGGATATTTGAAAATTCAATACAATGCCGAGGAAATTTCTCCAAAAATGGCAACTGTTTCGATAGAAAATAAAACTTCCGCTCAAGGTTTCGGCGGCGTTTATTGGCAATATTTTGAATCCTTAGAAAACATCAAAAAAGATTCGATAAGAACGATTTCCATAGACAAAAAACTATATAAAAAAGCCAGCAGTAGTAAGGGTTTTGAACTAATCGAATTGAACAAGGAAACGGTAAAAGTGGGCGATCTAATAACCGTTCGACTGATTATAAAAACCGAATCCGATTTAGAATTTTTCCACCTTAAAGATTTGCGAGCTTCAGCATTAGAACCTATTGATGTAACTTCGACGTACGAATGGAAAGGGAATTTTAGCTACTACAAAAGCTCGAAAGATGTGTCGACCAACTTCTTTTTCGATCGTTTAAACAAAGGAACCTATGTTTTAGAATACGATTTACGAATTACCAATAAAGGCGATTTTAATAATGGAATTTCGACCTTGCAAAGCATGTATGCGCCAGAATTCTCCGCTCATTCCGGAAATAGTAAAATCAGTATCAAACAGTAAATAAAAAACCCGAAAGCGTCCACTTTCGGGTTTTTTTTATGTAAAAATAGGATTGAATTACTTTACAATCGTCATTTCATCCACGATGTGTTTGGCACCGGCATATTTGTCGATAACCCATAAAACGTAACGAATATCCACGTTGATGGTACGTTGTAATTTTGGATCAAAGATTACATCGCCAGCCATTGCTTCAATGTTTCCGTCAAAAGCAAGTCCGATAAGTTCTCCTTTTCCGTTCAATACTGGCGAACCTGAGTTTCCTCCTGTAATGTCGTTATCAGTTAAGAAGTTAACCGGCATATAACCCGCTTTATCTGCATACTGACCGAAATCTTTGGCTTTGTTCATTTCGATGATTCGGGTTGGCATATCAAATTCGGCATCGCCTTTTTTGTATTTTTTTACCATTCCGTCCATCGTTGTGTAGTTATTGATTTTTGCATCGTTACGTTTATCCGCTGGCAAAGCACGCACTTTTCCGTATGTCAAACGAAGTGTAGAATTTGCATCTGGATAACTGATGGTATTTAACTTTGATTCTCTTAAACCTTCTACCAAAACTCTAAATGATTTCTGGAAATCGTTTTCTAAAGCAGCTAGTTCTGGAGATTTCGCACGATATTGTGCCAATAAATCAGAAGAAATTTGATACAAAGGATCATTTTTAATTACTTCTGCATCTGGATTTTTCAGGTAATTTTCTAATTTTTCTTTACTTGTAAAAATACTTTTTTCGGTAGCACCGTTTACAAACTTGGTAAAATCACCGTTATTTTCTGCCTTTAGTTTGGCTACCATAGCAGGTAAACCATAAGCAGCACCTTTTGCAGCATATAAATTTAATTGTGCGGTTAAAACATCTTTCTCTAAAGGTGCATAAAACTCTGTGTAAGAACCCTCAAGTGCTTCATTAAAACGCGGCAACATTTCGGATCTTTTAGCTTCATTTTCAGAAGCATATTGGATTAAACCATTACCTAAACTAGCAGGCATTGCACCGTAAGCCGCAGTTCGCAACAACTGCATCAAGTAACTGTCGTGACCTGATTTCTCGTTTGTTGCATTGTAATATTTATTAACCGTTGCAATTGCGTTACCGTATTTCGCTTTATTTGATGGCTGGTTGGCCCATTTATCAAACTTCGCTTCTTGAGCTGCTTTGGTTTTTGCGGTTCCAAATTTGGTTAAAGCATCGATCATTCCTTGACGGTTTTTCCAATAATTGGCTGTTGAAGCATATTTGGAAGCATAAAGTAAGTTTACTTTTTCGTCTTTGGTCATGTATTTTTTCATGTTGTCCATGCCTGTTTTAGCACCTTCAACCCAAGCTGGATAAGCAAACTTCACGTTTTGCTCTATTCCACCCGCCGGCATCCAACGGTTGGTTCTACCTGGATAACCCAAGATCATGGCAAAATCATTTTCTTTTACCCCTTTTAAACTCACAGGCAAATGGTGTTTTGGTTTCAACGGAACATTATCTGTAGAATACTCTGCTGGATTTCCTTCTGCATCTGCATATACTCTAAACATTGAGAAATCTCCCGTGTGACGTGGCCATTCCCAATTATCGGTATCGCCACCAAATTTTCCTACACTTTCTGGAGGAGTTCCTACCAAACGAACGTCGGTATAATCTTGGTACACAAAATAGTAATATTCATTTCCTTGAAAAAACGGACGTACAGAAACGGTGTATTTTCCACCTCCGTCATTCTCTTTTTGGATTTTTGCGATTTCCTGATTGATTGCTTTCTCGCGCTCCAATTCGGACATTTTATCATTTACCACGCCTAAAATTCGTTTTGAAACGTCGTCCATACGAACAAAAAATCGTACGTACAATGATTTTGGTTTCATCTCATCTTTTAGAGTCGCAGCCCAAAAACCGTTTTTTAAATAATTTTGTTCTTCGCTTGATAATTCAGCGATGGCGTCGTATCCACAGTGGTGATTGGTTAAAACCAAACCTTGACTGGAAACAATTTCAGCAGTACAACCCCCATTAAATTGTACAATGGCATCCTTCAAACTGTGGTTGTTGATGCTGTAAATTTCTTCTGCAGTTAATTGAAGTCCCATTTTCTGCATATCTCTGTGATTCAAACGTTCAATGAACATCAAAAACCACATCCCTTCATCGGCTTTTACAGTTGCCGGAATTACCATTATGGAAAGGGTAACGAATAAAATAATTTTTTTAAACATGTGTGTAAATTAAATTGTTAGTCTTTGTCAAAATTCGTAAACTATTTTGGCGGTGCTAATATACTTTATTTTGCGAAGTTGATTTGAAAATTCAATTGCAAACTAATTCGATTGCGTAGTTTTTAACTTTTATTTTGGAAATTGAGATTTAAAAATGAAAACTTGGCAGATTTACAGACCATTTCAAATCTAAATCATACCACAATTGTCCCTGAACCACCTCGAGAGGAGCATCAAAATTATTGGTATACAAACCTCCTGTTCCCAAACCTTGCGGCAGTTCCGATTGAAGCGTAAAGGTAAATTGTGCAAGGGCATTTAACCCAATGTTACTTTCCAAAGCCGAGGTAATCCACCAACCGATGTTGTGTTTTTCGGCAACAGAAATCCACTCTTGAGTACCTTGAAATCCGCCAATCAAACTCGGTTTAAGAATAATGTACTGCGGTTTAATTTTTTGAAGCAACTTTTCTTTTTCGTCAAGCGAAAAAACACCAATTAATTCCTCATCCAAAGCAATGGGGAAAGGTGTTTTTGCACACAAATCAGCCATTTCAGAAATTTGGTTTTGCTTGATGGGTTGTTCGATACTGTGTAAATCGAACGGATGCAGTTGATTTAATTTCCCCAACGCTTCTTCCGCAGAAAATCCGCCGTTGGCATCGACTCGAATTTCAATGGTTTCGGCGTCAAAATGTGTTCGGATGTATTGCAACAATTCTAGTTCTTTTTTGAAATCAATGGCCCCAATTTTGAGTTTGATACATGTGAAACCTTCAGCAAGTTTTTGCTCAATTTGTGCTTTCATAAAAGCAGGTTCGCCCATCCAAACCAATCCATTGATAAGCATACTTTTTTTGCCGTTTGTAAAATCAGATGGAAATAGTTCCAATGGATTTTTACTTTCCAAAGACAAAAAAGCCATTTCCACGCCAAATTGAATCGAAGGAAATTCGGTTAATGTGTCGTATAATTGTTGCTTTCCTAGATGAATATTTTGGCAAACCCATTGCAGTTTTTCTTCATAATCGGGTCGGTCGTCAATGCTTAAACCTCGAAGGATGCCGCATTCGCCAATGCCTTTTTTACCTCCTTTTTCAAGAATTAAAAACCAAGTTTCTTTTTGTGTCAAAACGCCCCTCGAAGTTCCTGAGGCTTGCTTAAAATCCAAGATGTATTTTTGATACGCAGCAACCATCATGATTTATTCTTGAATTAATTTCAAAATTCGGTTAAAATTTTCGGATGCAAGTCCCGCTTTTTTCATTTCGTCAAAATCACTTTTTGTGCGGGAATTCCAATTTTCGGTGGCAGAAACATTTTGGTTCTTGTATTTTTTGTGCAAGGTTTTGGCTTCGCTAAATTGGTCGTTTAACAAATAAGCGTGTGCCAAATTTAGTTGAATCAACAATTCGGACGCGTCCATTTTTTCAGCTTCTTTGAGATATTTAATTGCTTTTCCAAATTGTTTTGAATAGATATAATAAGTTGCCAAAGCATTGTAATCCATTACTTTTCCGTTTTGATTGTCAATCAAACCCACATGTAATAATCGAATGGCTTTGTCGTAATTTTTTTTCTGGAAATACTGGAATGAATTGACGCGAACACTGTTGAGAATACTTTGATTTTCGGCAGTATTGGTTAGGCATTTAGCACCAAAATCCCGATAAGCTTTTGATTTCTCTACTGCTAGAAGCTTTTGGTATTCTGAAAACGTATATTTCTGTGTGAATTGATCTAAAATACAAACGCAAAAATCATTTGAATTGCCTATTAGTTCGGCTAAATCGGAGGTTTTACACAAATCCAAAATGGATTTTTTATTTTCTTGACTCCAACCTTTGCTCAATTTATAATCGACCCAAGGCACAATTTCGAGTACAATTTTTTGTTTCATAATCCAATTTTTGCTTTCAAAGGCAAACCAAATGTTTTGGGCATTTGCTTTGAGGCATTTGGAATTTTCTAACGAAAGTAATTTGGCTTCCTTGCTCAAAGGATTGTTTTGCTCGAAACAAGCTCCAACGGTTTCGCCTGAATTTTTATATTTTGCGGCACTTTCTTCGTTAGAAAATAAGGCGTATGTGCATTTATCGTCGCCTGAAATTTTGGACATTAAAAAAACCGCTCCCGCCGAACCCTGACTGATTCCAGAGGGATCGGGAACAGATTTTAACAACGAAACCAAGCTAGAGGCCAATTGTTGGTTGTCGTCAAGCAAGGTGATTCGGTAAATGATTTCGGTAGTTCCTTTTGGAAAATCCTCTGATTTTACTGAAATTCTGTCTCCTGCGGTTAACGAAATCTCTTTGGAAGTTGCACGCGTTTTATCCCAATAGCCGGTTTGTTGGGCAGAAAGGGAAAATGTGAAAAAAAGTACGATGTAAGAAAAAAAGTTTGTTTTCATAGTAGCCAAAAATTTACCAGATAGCCCCGATAGAAGTGGTATTGCCGCCTTTTTCGGCGGCAATAAGAACGGATAGCGGGAATATGGACTGCCGAAAAAGCCCGAGCCATCCGCTCCTAAACGTTTTAAAGTTCGATTGAAGCGCCAATTTCGAGTAGCATCAAATCCTTTCCAGCCTCGAAAAATTTTTTAACGGCTTCTTTGTGGTCGATTTCGATGTAACCAAACGTGTCGAAGTGGTAACCCAGAATTTTGTCGCATTCTACAAAATCGGCGGCGATGATTGCGTCATCCAGGTCCATAGTGAAGTTATCTCCAATGGGCAAAATGGCCAAATCGAGCGTAGTGCGAAGCGGAATCAATTGCATGTCGAACGTCAAAGCAGTATCGCCTGCGATGTAAATATTTTTATGTTCGCCTTCGATGACAAAGCCACCGGGATTTCCGCCGTAAGTGCCGTCTGGAAAACTACTGGAGTGAATAGCTGTGACGTATTTGAGTTTACCAAAATCGAAATTCCAGCTTCCGCCGTGGTTCATGGGATGGGTTGTGAAACCTTTTTTTTCGTAATAACCTGCGATTTCGGCGTTGGAAACGATGGTTGCGTTTGTGTTTTTGGCAATGATTTCAACGTCAGCAATGTGATCTCCGTGGGCGTGCGTGATTAAAATATAATCGGCCTTCAAAGTACTTACATCAATGTGTGAAGCTTTTGGATTGGGCGAAATATAAGGATCTACGATGATGTGTTTTCCGCCAACTTCAATGCCTAACGAGGCATGACCGTAAAATGTTATTTTCATGTGATTTGGAATTTAATCCTCCCCCAACCCCTCCAAAGGAGGGAGGCTGTTGGGATAGGAAATTTATAATTGAGGATTTGACATCTGGGATTTGGGATTTAACTGTTAACCACTAAATCAGAGAGTAAATAAATCAAACTCAGCGACAATAAAATGGACAGTAGAAAGGTGCTGATGGCTAATTTTTTTAATTCTGGATCGAGTAATTTGGAGTTTTTGGTTTTATAAACGGTAATTAAATGACTGATCAATGGAAAATAAGCTACGACAAAAAAGTAGGTGTCAAAATTGAATTTTTCGGGTTCCACATCTTTGTTGAAATCGATAAAAATGGCAAAAATCAAAACAAGAATCATCGCTCCAATGACTAGAACATAATGGTATTTTTTAGCGGCTTCGATTCCGATTTTGACAACAACGGTATTTTTATTCGACAATTTATCGGATTCTACATCACGCATATTGTTGAGATTTAAAACCCCTACGCTCAAAAAACCGATGGCTACTGCTGGTAAAACCAAAATCCAATCAAGTTGTTTGGAATATAAAAAATTGACACCCAATGTGCTGACCAAACCGAAAAAGACAAATACAAACAAATCGCCATAACCCGAATAGCCGTAAGCGGTGTTTCCTACTGTATAGCGAATGGCGGATATGATGGCTAAAATTCCGAGCACTAAAAAGATGAGCGAATACCAAATATAATCGACTCCAAAAGCGAAATAAATCAACAAAACCGCTGAAATAAACGTAAGAACGGATGTAATAACAATGGCTCTTTTCATCGCTGGGGCTGAAATTACACCACTCTGAATCGCGCGTTTAGGGCCAACTCTATTCTCGTTATCCGTTCCTTTGATCCCGTCGCCATAATCGTTGGCAAAGTTGGAAAGAATTTGCAAACCTAAAGTGGTTAACAAAGCAAATCCAAAAAGTTGCCAATTGAACACTTCGGTTGGTGTTAGAACGTTATCAGTAGGATATGCCAAAGCATACATACTTCCTACAATAATTCCGGAAACCGACAAGGGTAATGTGCGAACTCGAGCTGCTTCAATCCAATGTTTCATTTTTTTACTACTTCTTTTTTTAATTAAATTTATTCTTTTTGGACTTACATCCAATTAACATTTTTGGTTTCGACAGTATACAACCAAAGATTGACATAATGTTGCACTTTGGTAAAATTACCCAGCGAGAAATGCACGTCTCCTCCCGCGGTGTGAATAGTTATTGAACCAATATCGGGCGATTTGTGCCAAAACAATTGCGAGGTGGTCAAAGCCTGAATTTTGTCGATTTCGATAATTTTGTTGTCTACATCCCAAGCACCACCTTGTATAATGATATAATTTTCATTGACAAAAAGGCGGCTATTTCGGTAACCAAAAAACAGTACAATCGCTGCAAAGATAGTATAACCAACTGCTACAAAAACATAATCAAACGCTAAAGGTTCGAGGTAATATCCGAAGCCTAAATAAAAAGAGAGCGGCACTGCAATACCTAGAAATAACGAAAATACGAGACGCCTCCAATTGGGTTTGAGCATTAGGCCTTTCTGCGGAATTGTATTGAAAATAAGTTTTAGTATTTCGCTCTTCTCACTTTCACTACATCCTGGAATTTCAATTATATTTTTTTGTGCTTCGCCTTCGCTACTGGTGGCTTGTTGGATTTTTATCTCCAAAATATCCATTTTTCGCTGAAAAAAGTTTCTTGTAATGGTAGTAATTTGCACTTTTTCGGGTTTGATAATCGTGCTTTTAGTATTGAACAAACCGTGGCTCAAAAGTAACGAACCTTTCTGTTTGGAAATGGTAAAATCAAAAAATTTCACGATAGTTCGCACAATATTTACAATTAGAACGATAACCACTAATACGATTCCAACAATTAAAACACCTCGCAAAATAGTTTGTGCCTCAAAAAAGTCTTCAAACTGGCTTCCATCGAGGTAATCTTTTTCGGAAAAATTTCGAAGATTTTCTTGCACTGTACTGTAAAATAAAAAGAGTAGTCCGATACTTCGCAAATAATTGGAAGTGATTCCTATTTTTAATAAGGTAAGAAACCCAATTTTGATAAACGGTTTGGGCTCTTCAATCACTTCGTTGTCGGTATGAAGTTGCGACTCCTCTGTTTGTCCCATTTTCTTTTCATTATCGAGCAATCGTGATTTTAAAGCCAATGCCAATTGATGTGAAATGGCTTTGATGGCACCTTCTTTTTTAGCACTTCCAGCCGTGTCAACTTCCAAGGCATAAACGCCAATAATTTTCTGGATAAACGACTGATTGATATTTACTTGCTGGATTTTTTCCAGTTGAATAGCCGTTTTTGTTTTGTTAAAAATACCTTCGCTAATTACGAACTCGTTATTTTTATCATCAATAAAGAACGTAAAATTGCGGTAACGAAAGTAAGATACAATGCCGAGAAGCAATAAGAAAATTACAATACAAGAATAAAGGTACAGCGGATTAATCTTGCTTGGTTTGACAAAATAAATTAAAATCAGTGGCAAAAAAGCACGAACCACCTGCTGTAATGAATACAGAAAAACAACTAAAATTCCAATTTTCGATTGCCTTTGTGGCTGATTAAAAGATGCTTCCATTACAATTGCTGCTGAATTTTGCCCATTACCAATTGCTTTATTTTTTCGGCGTGTTCTTTCTCAATTCCAGGAATCTCAATATCCGACGAACTTCCACCAGCGGTAAAAATTTCTACTTTGGCCAAACCAAAATAACGCGACAGCCAACCTTCATGCAGTGCCACGTGTTGGACGCGGTTGTATGGAATAATCGTGGTATTTGTAGCAATAATACCGTCGCGAAAAAGCACATCGTGTTCTCTAAACGCAAAACCCTTTTTGCGAAAAGCTACACGTAAAATTATATAAGTGATTATTACAAGAACAAAAAATCCTGCCCAAATGTAAGGAACAACCGATTCAATCTCATCAATGAGATAAGTAGCCACTCCAATACCAATACCCAAAATGAGAAGCCCTAGACCGCGATTGATGAGCAACACTTTCCAGTAATCGGGTTGCAGTTTCTGAAATTCAACTGCTTCAAATTGGGGGAGTTGATTGGTGTCGATGGTAGTATTGGTAAAATGTTCCATGAATAAAAAGGGTAATTGACTTTATCTAAATTAAATGTCTATTGCAAAATTAAGTGCCTATTTTACTACGTAAAAGTACAAAAAAAACAACAGCATGAAAATCGAATACATAAATGACTTTTTGATAGGACTAAAAATAAATTATTTAAAAAAAATAGTGGAAACAAATGAAGTAATATCTGGTAATAGTGATACAATTGATTTGAATTAAATAATACATTTTTAAACACAACTATCCGAAAGTTTTAGAATAAAAATGCCTGAGAATACCTTAATTTGAAAAATCTCTCAAAAAATCTCAAATATGGCAATTTTCAGGCGTAGCAAAAATACAAATAAACCTTTACTTGGTCA
>NZ_JBIPPD010000098.1:0-11465 GCF_044368625.1 Flavobacterium sp.
TTCATGCAAGACAAATTTAGGCTTTTGACCTTAAACACTTGGAGGAAAACTCCAAGTGTTTTTAATTTATCTGTTGCACTTATAACTTGAACTTACATTGTATACAAAAGTCAAATATTAGGATATTGATTATTTTATTAAAAACTATAATACGACAGCAAACATAAAAAAGTGCCAATAATTAGTTTGTTTTTATGAGGTCTTAATAAAAATCATTTTATCCTGCAATAATCGTTTTTCACCTAAAACAGTGTTTTTTAAATATTTTTCACTAATAATAGGTTTTTTTCACTTATTTTTGAATAACCATTTTTCACTAAAAGCATGAATATTAATCATTTTTCACTAAAAATAAGTGTTTTTCACGGCAGAAAAACTCCAGAAGAAGGACTTCTAGTTGGTTATGGAGCTTTAATAGAAAAATTAAAACTTCCCGTTCCATTGCCAAATCGCCTAGCGTTAATAAGCACAAAGAAGCGACAATACTCGACAGACAATTGGTTAGTTCTTACTTCAAGACACGAACCCGAAGACATTTTATATAAACAATTGGTATTTGCTTTAAAATACGAAGGAGTCAATCTACTGTTCTTTAAAAAACTTTTCCAAGTAGTTCAAAAAGACACCATAAAAGAAATAGTTCAAAAAGAACCAAGTGGTCAATATAGCCGTAAAATATGGTTTTTGTACGAGTGGTTACTTCAAGTAAAATTAGATATTCCAGATTTGGACAAAGGAAACTTTGTCTTTTTGATTGATGAAGATATACAATATGCTTCATCTATTTCAACAAACTCTAGTAGGCACCGTATCAAAAATAATTTAGCAGGAACCGTTGATTTTTGTCCTCTAATATTTAAAACAGAAAAATTAGAAAATTATATTGCAAAGAATAGTACAGAGAACATAGACACAGTAGTTAAAGGGTTCCGTAAAGATATTTTATTAAGGACTTCCTCCTTTTTACTATTAAAAGACTCTAAAGCTTCTTTTAGTATAGAAGGCGAAAACCCAACACAAAACAGAGCTATGCGATGGGGTAAAGCTATAGGTCAAGCAGGAAGCAAAGCTTTAAGCAAAGAAGAATTATATCGTTTACAACAAATAGTGATAGAAAATAGTCGTTTTATTGAAATGGGATATAGAACAGAAGGTGGATTTGTTGGAGAGCATGACAGAACCACGGGAGAACCTATCCCAGAGCATATTTCTGCCAAACAAGATGATGTTGAACAACTTATGAATGGACTTATCATAACTGCTCATCACATGGAGTCAATTGGTTTTCATCCCATTTTAACTGCTACAAAAATTGCTTTTGGTTTTGTCTTTATTCACCCTTTTGTAGATGGAAATGGCAGAATACACCGTTATTTAATTCATCATTTATTAGCTTCTATGAAGTACAGTTCGCAAGGAATTATTTTCCCTGTATCGGCAACAATTTTAGAAAGAATAGCTGATTATCGTAAAGTATTAGAAAATCATTCTCACGCTATATTGGATTTTATTGAATGGGAGAAAACGAAAAGTAATAATGTATTGAATGATACTATTGATTATTACAGATACTTTGATGCAACACCACAAGCGGAATTCTTATTTGAGTGTGTTGATACCACCATTCATAAAACTATTCCAGAAGAAGTAGCTTATTTGCAAAAATATGATGAAATGAAGTTATGGCTTGACGACCATTTTCAAATGCCCGATCATATGGTAGCATTATTAATTCGCTTTTTGGAACAAAATAATGGAACACTGTCAAAAAGAGCACAAGAAAAAGAATTCGTTGGATTGAATAATGAAGAAGTTAAAAATATTGAGCAACAATATAACCAAGTTTTTGAATTATAAAATCAATATGCATCTAAGTACACTTATTGAGTGGCAAAATAACAAAAAATGCTTACTATTGCAAGAATTAGAAATTTATAAAGCCCTGCAAATCAACTATAAGACGCATCACTTTTCATACTGTAATCAAAAGGTAGTTGGTTCGAGCCCATTGCTTGTCCTGATTATTGTCGGGAAGGTGGAGCACATCAGAAGTCCGATAGAAATATCGGACTTTTTTATATTTATATATTTCCTCAAAACTTTTTGACTTGATCCTTGTTTTGCATCTGAAATGGTATTGTTTCCCATTTCAGGCGGCGGTAAGAACAGCCATTGAGCTATTGTACAAGTAAAACCAAAGCAACATTGTAAGTTGCAAGAACAATTAGTAAGAAGTTGGGTATTGATGCTTCGATTGTTTTGGGGGTTTAGGTCGTGTACTAACCCCGACAGCGTTTAAAACGCTGTCGGAGTTGTAAATGAAGTTGCGATATAGTTCTTTCATAAAAAAATGAAACTATTATATTTTAGAGTTATGGTTTTTATAATAGCGTAAGCAACAATTTGGTTACGAGCTTGAAGCTCGCACTAGCGTAGCTGTAAGTAATGCTCGGACGAGCTGGGGAAAATTCACAGTCGATTTCTATAGTAAACTACGGAGATGATTATATTAATAACCGAATGTAATACTACTGCTGCAAGAAAACATAAAAACCAGCCTAAAACAGCACCTCCTTGACCTCGATAAAACATCCCATAAATAAAATAAAAACTATAGATAAAACTAATTAAAAAATTAATCCAAATCGAACGATTTCTAACATTTTTACTTAAAAGCGCTAATGAACAGAAGTAGAAAAAAAAGGCCAACAATAAGATTCCTATGTCAGAACTCATAAATTATTCATTTAATCAGTTGATATTTATATCATCCATTTTTTGAACTTAGTGCTAAAGTAGAAAAAATCAGAAATCTATCGATATTCTATTAAATAAATTGGTATATCGTTAGTAACTCTGTCGGCGTTATGAATGTACTAATTTCAGAAACCAAAAGAAAAACCAAGAATCCCCCTAGCCCCGATAGAAGCGGTATTCCCGACTTTTTCAGGCGGGAATAAGAGCGGATAGCGGGAACATGGATTGCTGAAACAGACCAAGCCATTCGCTCCAGAAAAAAAAATTTTACGCAAAAACTATTGTCCTATTATTTGCAATGTTAAACAAACAAATAGTATTTTTGCACGCTTAAAAACTACAACACAATGAGCACTACTAAAACTATTAAATCGGCCTTAATTTCGGTGTTTTCGAAAGAAGGTTTGGAACCCATTGTTCGGAAACTACACGAACAAAATGCAACTTTTTACTCTACCGGTGGAACTGAGGATTTTATCAAAAACCTTGGTATTCCAGTGGTTGCCGTGGAAGACGTTACAAGTTATCCTTCGATTTTGGGCGGAAGAGTGAAAACATTGCACCCTAAAATTTTTGGCGGCATCTTGAACCGTCAGGACCATGAAGGCGATGTGCAACAAATGGAGGAATTTGACATTCCGCAGATTGATTTGGTGATTGTAGATTTATATCCTTTTGAAAAAACGGTTGCTTCGGGTGCTAGTGAAAGTGATATTATTGAAAAAATTGACATTGGTGGCATTTCATTGATTCGGGCGGCTGCCAAAAATTTTAAAGATACCGTGATTGTGGCTTCGGTAGAGCAATACAGCACTTTGCTGGATTTGATTACGGAACAAAATGGCGCGACTACTTTAGAAGACCGAAAACTTTTTGCAACGAAAGCGTTTCATGTTTCGTCGCATTACGATACGGCCATTTTTAATTATTTCAATACAGAAGAGACGTTTTATAAAGAAAGTATTGCCGATGGACAAATCTTGCGATACGGAGAAAATCCGCACCAGAAAGGGTTTTTCTTTGGCGATTTTGACGCGATGTTTACCAAATTGCACGGAAAAGAATTGTCGTACAACAACCTGCTTGACGTAGATGCAGCGGTAAATTTGATTGCCGAATTTAAAAACGATGGCCCTACTTTTGCGATTTTGAAACACAACAATGCGTGTGGTTTGGCCAGTAGAACTAGCATTTTAGACGCTTACAATGCGGCTTTGGCTTGCGATCCGACGTCGGCTTTTGGTGGCGTTTTGATTTCGAATACCAAAATTGATTTGGCAACAGCCCAAGAAATAAATAAATTGTTCTGCGAAGTGGTTATTGCCCCAGCTTTTGATGCAGAAGCGATTGCGGTTTTGGAAGAAAAGAAAAACCGCATTATTCTGGTTCAAAATGAAGTGGCACTTCCAGAAAAACAAGTACGCACTTGTCTTAACGGACTGTTAATTCAGGAAAGAAACAATTTGACTGATACGAAAGACCAGTTAAAAACCGTTACTACTACAGCACCTACTGCTGCACAAATAGAAGATTTGATATTTGCATCTAAAATTTGTAAAAACACAAAATCCAATACCATCGTTTTTGCCAAAAACGGCACTTTGATTTCATCAGGAACCGGACAAACTTCTCGTGTAGATGCTTTAATGCAAGCCGTAGAAAAAGCAAAAAATTTCGGTTTCAGTTTGGAAGGTGCTTCGATGGCAAGTGATGCGTTTTTTCCTTTTCCGGATTGTGTAGAATTGGCAAAAAATGCAGGAATAATAGCGGTAATCCAGCCAGGAGGTTCGATAAAAGACCAATTGAGCATTGATTATTGCAACGAAAATAAACTTGCAATGGTATTTACAGGCACACGTCATTTTAAACATTAATTTGTTTAACTTTGCACGTTCATTTATAATAACTTAAACCCCCAATAAAAGTATGGGATTTTTTGATTTCATGACCGAGGATATTGCAATTGACCTTGGTACAGCAAATACATTGATCATTCACAACGATAAAGTGGTGATTGACAGTCCATCCATCGTTGCCCGAGATAGAATTTCGGGTAAAATAATTGCCGTTGGAAAGGAAGCCAATTTAATGCAAGGGAAAACCCATGAAAACATAAAAACCATACGCCCGTTGAAAGATGGGGTTATTGCAGACTTTGACGCGTCGGAGAAAATGATAAGCATGTTTATCAAAAGTATTCCTGCATTAAAAAAACGCCTTTTTACACCTGCTTTGCGAATGGTGGTTTGTATTCCGTCTGGAATTACAGAAGTAGAAATGCGTGCTGTTAAGGAATCGTGTGAACGCGTGAATGGAAAAGAAGTTTATCTCATCCATGAACCAATGGCTGCGGCAATTGGTATTGGTGTGGACATCATGCAACCAAAAGGAAACATGATTGTGGATATTGGTGGTGGAACAACCGAAATTGCAGTAATCGCATTGGGCGGAATTGTTTGCGATAAATCAGTGAAAATTGCAGGTGACGTTTTTACGAATGACATCGTTTACTATATGCGAACGCAACACAATCTTTTTGTGGGTGAAAGTACCGCAGAAAAGATCAAAATTGAAATTGGCGCTGCCATCGAAAATCTGGAATCACCGCCAGATGACATGTCGGTTCAAGGTCGCGATTTATTGACCGGAAAACCAAAACAAGTAGAAGTTTCTTATCGAGAAATAGCCAAAGCTTTGGATAAGTCCATTCAACGAATTGAAGACGCTGTAATGGAAACCCTTTCGCAAACACCACCAGAATTAGCAGCCGATATCTACAATACTGGAATTTATCTTGCAGGTGGAGGATCGATGCTGAGAGGTTTGGACAAACGTATTTCGCAGAAAACTGATTTGCCAGTTTACATTGCCGAAGATCCTTTGAGAGCGGTAGTTCGTGGAACGGGAATGGCACTTAAAAATCTAAACCGATTTAGAAGCATCTTAATTAAATAATAAATTCCAAATTTTTAAAATTCCAAATTCCAATACTATTACACGATTGGAATTTGGAGTTTGAGATTTTATACCTTGTTAAACAATGCAGCAGATATTTAATTTTATATTTAAAAACAGCTATCGATTGCTGTTTTTGCTGCTTTTAGGAATTTCATTAACATTGACGATTCAAGCACATTCCTTTCACAAAAGCAAAGTCATTAGTTCGGCTAATTTTTTAAGTGGTGGCGTGTATGCACAATTAAATTCGATTGACGAATATTTCAGTCTACGTTCGCGAAACGAAGCATTAGCCAGCGAGAATGCACGATTGAAAATGTTGCTTTTTAACCGAACCGATTCCGTAGATGTCGACAAAATAGATACGATTCCTGGTTTGAAAAGAACGAATGTTATCGTTTCAAAAATCATTCACAACTCCTACAATACCCCCGAAAATTACTTGACTTTGCATGCTGGTACAAATGACGGAGTAAAAACGGATATGGGGGTTATCAACGATTTGGGAATTGTTGGTATCGTAGAGAAAACTTCACCTAAATACGCCACTGTTTTGAGTGTTTTGAACATCAAATCACGAATTAACGCTAAGTTCAAAAAGTCCAATCATTTTGGATCATTGGTTTGGAATGGCAAAAACACTGGGTTTGTACAACTAATTGATGTACCGCGTTTGGCTTCTTCGGTTCGAAAAGGCGACACGATTGTTACCGGTGCTGAATCCAGAATTTTCCCTGAAAATATTAATATCGGAACGGTGCACAAAATTTATATCGACGATAAAACCAACTATTACACGATTGATGTAAAATTATTCAACGACATGACCAATTTAGGTCACGTGTACATCATCAAAGACAACGAAAGAGAAGAATTACTGCAACTCGAAAAAGAAACCAAAGAAAATGAATAGTGCTTTATTTATAAATATTGCTCGATTTATACTGTTGTTGTTTATGCAAGTTGCCATATTCAACAAGATGGACTTTTTGGGCTACATCAATCCGTATCCGTATATTTTATTCATCTTGCTTTATCCGGTAAACGGTAATAAATACGGCTTGTTATTGTCTAGCTTTTTGTTGGGAATAATTATGGATTTGTTTTGCAATTCGGGAGGTGTTCACGCCACAGCTGCTATAACTCTGGCGGCGTTGCGGCCCACTTTTTTTAAGTTTTCTTTCGGTGTGAGTTACGAATACCAAACGATAAAAATTAACGACAAAATAACACCCGAACGTTTTTCTTTTATAGCAATTTCGGTTGTTTCTCATCACTTTGTGTTATTTTTGCTGGAAGCATTCCGTATGATTTTTTTCTTAGAAGTTTTACTTCGAACGTTGTTCAGCACCGTGTTTACCATCTTAATTTGCATCCTACTAATCTATTTATTTAAGCCTTCCAGACGATGAGAAAAGTCCTACTTCCCACAATCATTATAGTTTCCGCTTTACTGATTTTGGCGCGACTTTTTTATTTGCAAATCATTGACGAGTCGCTCAAATTAAAATCGGATAACAACGCCATCAAAATCAATTATGAATATCCCGAACGCGGCTATATTTATGATCGAAACGGCACTTTACTAGTTGCCAATCAGCCCTCGTACGATATCATGGTTACCCCAAAAGATGTCAAAAATATTGATACGCTTGAACTTTGCAAATTACTAAGCATAACAAAAGCTGATTTTATTAGAATCGTCGAAAAAGCACGGGTTTACAGTCCGCGACTCCCATCGGTTTTTTTGCCACAGCTTAATAAAAGAGAATATGCCGCTTTTCAAGAAAAGCAACGAAAGTTTCAAGGTTTTGAAATTGTCAAACGTTCTCTTCGCGATTACCAAACCACAGCTGGTTCCAATATTTTTGGATTTATCACACAAGTTAACGACAGAATTATCGAGGACAATCCCTATTACAAAAGTGGTGATTTGATTGGTAAACAAGGAGTAGAGCAAGAATATGAAAAGGTATTGCGAGGCATTAAAGGGGTAAAATACCGCCAAAGAGACAAATTCAATAAAGATATTGGCTCGTACAAAGAAGGAAAATTTGATACGATTGCCGTACAAGGCGAAGACATAAAACTCACGATAGACATTGCTTTGCAAGAATATGGCGAAGAATTAATGCTCAATAAACGAGGTGGAATTGTCGCGATCGAACCCAAAACGGGAGAAATTTTGGCACTGGTGACCGCTCCATCTTACGACCCTTCCATTTTGGTAGGACGTGAGCGTTCTAGAAATTACACGCGTCTGTACAACGATTCAATTGCCAAACCGCTCTTTGACCGGGCTTTACTTGGGGAATTTCCACCAGGATCGCCATTTAAAATTATAACGGGACTGGTAGCATTACAAGAAGGTGTGGTTGATGAACAAACAACTTTTTATTGCAACCACGGTTTCAGCTACGGTCGTGGTCGCTTTATGAGGTGTCACGGGTCTGGCCCTCATCAGTTGCACAATGGGATTGCCGTTTCCTGCAATACCTACTTTGCAAATGCTTTTATGCAAACGATTAATAAATACAAAAGTCCTGCTTATGCAGTTGACGTTTGGAGTTCGCACGTCAAAAGTTTTGGCTTAGGCGAATTTATGGGTTACGATTTACCTACAGGAAAAAGAGGTTTAATTCCAACGTCGAAAACGTACAAAAGAGTATATCCAAATGGCGGCTGGAGAAGCACGACTATAGTTTCTAACGCCATTGGACAAGGAGAAGTCTTGATGACGCCGATTCAATTGGCCAATATGATGGCGGCGGTAGCTAATGAAGGATACTATTATACGCCTCATATCGTTAAAAAAATTAAAGACCATAAAATTGATAAAAAATTCACGACCAAACACGAAACGACGGTTGACAAACACTATTTTAAACCTGTAATTGAAGGTTTGTTTGCTGTTTACAACGGTGGTACAGCTTCTAGTTTGCGAATTGAAGGCATTGATATTTGTGGAAAAACAGGAACAGCCGAAAATTATTCTAAAATCAATGGGGTACGTACCCAACTTACAGACCATTCGATATTTGTAGCTTTTGCGCCAAAAGACAATCCCAAAATTGCGATTGCCGTTCTTGTTGAAAATGGTTATTATGGTGCCCGAAATGCGGGACCTATTGCGAGTTTAATGATTGAAAAATATTTAAAAGGAAGTATTTCTCGTAAAGATTTGGAAGTAAAAATTTACAGCAACGATTTGCAAAAAGAATATGCAAAATACATCAGCGGGTTACCTTTTGGCATAAACGGACGATAAAATGAAAAACCAAAGTACGAGAAGTAATATGGACTGGATGGTGGTGTCTTTATACATCACCTTGGTGGTTTTGGGGTGGCTCAACATTTACTCTGCCTCGTTGCCTATAGAAGAAACCTCCATTTTGGACTTGAATCAAATTTATGGAAAGCAAATGCTTTTTATAATTATCAGTATTCCCTTGATAATCGTCCTACTTTCTATTGATGGAAAGTTTTTTGAAAAATTTTCAAGCGTTATATTTATCGGATCGTTACTGGCACTTGCAGGACTTTTTGTTTTTGGAAAAGAAGTCAAAGGACAGACCAACTGGTATGCCATTGGCTCATTTGGCTTACAGCCCGCTGAATTTGCGAAATTTGCAACAGCCTTAGCACTTTCCAAATATTTAGGAGACGTCCAAGTCAATTTGAGTGTTGCCAAATACCAGTTTCAAGCTTTAGGAATTTTATTGTTACCCATTGCATTAATCGCCCCAAATGATCCGGGAAGTGCCTTGATTTTTAGTTCGATGATATTGGTACTCTACCGCGAAGGTTTGCCGGCTTGGTACTTGTGGACTGGCTTCACGGCTATTCTTCTGTTTATTGCCAGTTTGCTTTTCGAACCCATTTATATTGTTTTAACTGCTTTAATACTTATTATCATACAATATTTACGATCAAGACTCATAAATAGAAATATTGTTTTAAGCAGTATCGTATTTGTACTCATAAGTGCGTTTACATTTTCAGTAAGTTATGTTTTCGACAATGTGTTCCAGCAGCATCACCGCGACCGATTTAATATTTTACTAGGAAAAGCAGTCGATATGAAAGGTATTGGTTACAACATCAACCAGTCCAAGATTGCAGTAGGCTCAGGAGGTTGGACAGGAAAAGGCTTTTTGGAGGGTACCCAAACCAAAGGCGGATTTGTACCCGAACAACACACCGATTATATTTTTACGACCGTTGGCGAAGAATGGGGATTTATCGGATCGATGATTATAATCTTCTTATTCATTGCTTTAATTTTGCGAATAATTTATTTGGCCGAACGCCAAAAAACCAAATTCAGTCGTGTGTACGGATATTGTGTGGCTTCCATTTTATTCATACACTTTTTTGTCAATACGGCAATGGTATTGGGACTTTTTCCTACCGTTGGTGTTCCGCTCCCCCTATTTTCGTATGGAGGTTCGGGACTTTTGGCTTTTACGATGTTGATTTTTATTTTTGTAAAAATGGACGCCAATAAAGTCAATGAATGGTAATTACTAACATCTAATTTTGATTTTCTTTACCACTTGTAAATTGTATATTTGCCCAACTTACGCTTTCACTAATGAAAAACAACATCAACGGATTTTCGAAATTGTCGAAAGAAGATAAAATCGCTTGGATTGCTCAAACGTATTTTTCCGAACCAGAACAAGCCACTCAACTCATCAAAAGTTATTGGAATGCTGATACGAAACTGCAACAATTGCACGATGATTTTATCGAAAACACAATAACCAACTTTTATCTTCCGTTGGGAATTGCTCCAAATTTTTTAATAAACGGAAAATTTTACACCGTACCGATGGTGATCGAAGAGAGTTCGGTGGTTGCTGCAGCTTCAAAATCGGCCAAATATTGGTCCGAAAGAGGCGGATTTAAAGCTACCGTTTTTAATACCGAGAAAATTGGTCAAGTTCACTTTATTTTCAAAGGAGAACCCGTAAAATTAAATACTTTTTTTAGCAAAATAAAAGCAAAATTTTACGAAGACACGAACGACACTACGGCCAATATGCAAAAACGTGGCGGCGGAATTGTGGATATTGAGTTAAAAGATAAAACGTCTGCATTAGAAAATTACTACCAATTAAACGCCACATTTCAGACGAAAGATTCAATGGGTGCTAATTTCATCAATTCTTGTTTGGAGCAATTTGCCAAAACTTTGAAAAGAGAAGCAGTTGCTTATGCTGATTTTAATTCAGAAGAAAAAGAGATTGAAGTCATCATGAGCATTCTGTCCAATTATGTCACTAATTGTATCGTTAAAGTCGAAGTTTCATGTCCGGTAGCTGATTTAGCAGAAAAAAACATTCCGAATCCAAAAGATTTTGCAGAAAAAATAGTAAAAGCCATTCGCATTGCAGAAGTAGAACCATATCGAGCAGTAACACATAACAAAGGAATCATGAACGGAATTGACGCCGTGGTTCTGGCAACAGGAAACGACTTTAGAGCGGTGGAGGCCGGAATACACGCTTATGCTTCCAAGGAAGGTCAATATACGAGTTTGTCCCACGCCAAAATCGAGAACGACATTTTTAGTTATTGGATGGAAATTCCGCTCGCTTTAGGAACTGTGGGTGGATTAACGAGTTTACATCCGATGGTTAAATTAGCATTGGAAATGCTTGAAAAACCGTCTTCTTCTGAATTGATGCAAATTGTTGCTGCAACAGGATTAGCTCAAAATTTCGCAGCCTTGCGTTCCCTTACTA
>NZ_JBIPPD010000099.1:0-11450 GCF_044368625.1 Flavobacterium sp.
ATACAATTGGCTTCACTACTAAATTCGACTCCAAAACTAAAAATATTCATACCCAATAATTTATCTATCAAACAAATATACAAAAATATGAGCAATTACGGATATACATTAAAAACTTAATAAAAAAAGCCAATGAATACCAAACAAGATGAAAAACTGCGGCGCATTGACAGCAAATATATTATTCATGAACTGGAACATATTTTGCACCTCCAAAGAGGAATTTTCTATACCATAAAAAAATTATTACATACGCCAGGACTCACAATCAATGAATTTATAACTGAAAACAGAACCAAAATCACAAAACCCGTTCTTTTTTTAGTCATCACCACTTTACTGTACAATATCACCAATAAGTTTGCTCATTTTCACGATGACGCAGTAGAAAAAGTAATTAACAACAATACCATTACAATCATTGAAAATTGGTGTAACGCTAACTTGGGCTATTATAGTATAATTCTTGGTTTGTTTGTAGCGCTTTTTCTAAAAATAATATTTTTTAAAGCTAAGTATACATTTTTCGAAGTTTTGGTTCTTATGTGTTACATTATAGGGGTCGATATATTACTTGCAGCTATAACTGGATTATTTTCTACTTTGCTGCACTTTAATTTTATGAAAACATACACTATCGTGTGTTTTATATATTCTTCATGGGCAATAGCTAATTTTTATGGTAAAAACAAATGGTACAACTATATTAAAGCATTAGTTGCATTTCTTTTAGGCTGCAATTTATTAACGATTTTACCACCTGTTTTAGGTATTATAATTGATTTTATAATAAAATAATCACTAAGGACTCATTGTTCCGTAACTGTAATTAAACATTGAAAATCAATAATTTATATTAGTATTTAATCACTTTAGTGGGCAAACAAAGCACAAAGTGCAAGGAATTTTAAAAATGAAAATTTAACTTCAAAAATAAAATGATTTTTAGTTTAAAAATCATTAAATCACAGAGCGTTAAAATGACCAAAAACTGCCTCAATTGCAACTTAAAATCATCACGAACTATTGTTCAAATTGTGGTCAAAAAACAGCTGTTCATTAATATTCAAATAAAACTCTTAAACAATTTAATTTAACTTCAAATGAAAACAAAAATGGGAACAATCGTAACAATTATCACAGTAGCAGTAATAGTTTTTTTAGCGTACGGCTTTTATAATGCTAGTAAACTCACAAGCATTAACATCGTAAAATCAATTACCATCAAAGGTTCAAAACAAGAAGTTTTTGATCAAGTCAAGTATTTAAAAAATTTCCCAAAATGGTCTCCGTTTCTTGCCGAAGATCCAACTCAAAAGTATGAGGTAAAAGGAACCGATGGCACTGTTGGAGCACAATACCATTGGAACGGCAATGGTGGTAAAGATTTGGGTTATCAAGAAATCAAGAAAATAAAAGAAGGCAGTTTTATAAGTATGCAATGCGATATTTTAAAACCATTTGAAGCCAAACCCACTTTTGATTATACGTTTGAAGAAACACCAAACGGAATAAAAGTAACTCAAGATTTTACTGTAGAATCACCTTTAATTGCAGCTTTTTTCATGGGATTGTCTGGTGCGAAAGCCGACATGGAAAAGATGAACCAAACCGGTTTGGATTTACTAAAAAAATCAACTGAAAATTAAGTATGCTCAGTTGGGCGTTACGGCAAGAAAAATGCCGTCGGGCTTTCATTCCAATCTTTTTTGTGATTGCTTCGTTCCTCACAATCACAAAAAAGGATTTTCCCTTCCATCCCTAACGCAAAATCAAATTTAAACACACAAATTTATTATGACTACCGCAAAAATTGTTCCAATTGTTTTAATTGTTCACATATTCTTTGGTGCATTTGGGCTAACCGCCGGAACTTTAGCTCTATTTATTAATAAAACACTAAAGTTGCATAAAATTGCTGGTAAAGTTTTCTTTTATAGTATGTTGGGTATTTTTTTAACCAGTATCTATATGAGTCTAGTGAGTGGAAATTTGTTTTTATTATTGGTTGGTTTCTTTAGTTTTTATCTTGCTGCCACAGGATACCGAATTTTGTTTTTAAAAAGGCTACACGTAGCAATTATAAAACCAAAACTATTGGATTATTTAATCGTTGCAACGGGTGTAATTTCAGGAATTGCCATTATTGGTCTGGGTGTATTTTTATTCAGTAAAGGAAATATGTTTTGGGTAGTTAGTTGCAGTTTTGGGTTGGTTTCGATAGGCTTGGGTTACAAAGATGCCATAAAGTTCAAGCATCCGCCAACAGATAAAACACATTGGATAAAAAGCCATGCTTCAAGAATGGCGGGTGCTTACACCGCCACAGTGACCGCTTTTATTGTAGTAAACATTCAAATGGCTAATGGTTGGATTTTATGGATTTTACCTGCACTAATTATTATTCCAACTTCGCAAAAAATAGTAAACAAATTTTTAGCACCCCACAAAAAATCAATTTAATCAAAAAATTTAAAAGACTCTATACATGAAAAAATCAAATATTCTTCTCTTAATTTTAGTAGCTATTTTAAGCGTTTCGTGTGCTTTTGACAAAAACTTTCTTCGGCCCATAACCTTCAAAAAGGACCTTCAGAAATTAGTAGTGAATAAAACTGTAACCGACTCAATGATCATTCGTTTCTCTATTGAGAACCATCAACCGTCATTTTTTGATAAAAACAATCAGCCAATTTCATTACAATATATTCCCGAAAGTACCTTATTTAAATCGTCTAACGGTTATTTACTTCACGGCTGGATGATGAGGCCCGAAAACGGTGTGGCAAAGGCTACTTTAATTCATTTTCATGGAAATGGAAGCAATTTATTTTATCAAATGAAATTTGTTTTACCATTGGTTAAAAAGGGATACCAAGTTTTTATTTTTGATTACTCTGGTTTTGGATTCTCTGAAGGAAAAGCGACCAGAAAACAATTATTAGTAGACGGCGAAGATGCTATAAATTATGTAAAATCAAGAACCGATGTTCACAACATGCCAGTCTTTATTCACGGAATGTCTTACGGTGGTAATTTAGCACTTTGTGTAGCTGCCAAAATGCAAAACAAAATAGATGGCGTGGTTACCGAAGGGGCTTTTTCTTCGCATAAAGATTTGGCAAGTAATGGAAACCGAAAAAAATTTATGACACGATTATTTATAAAAGAAATATACGCTTCTGAAAAGTATGTTTCGCAAATAAAAAAGCCACTCCTCATTATTCATAGTCAGGACGATACGGTAATTCCGTTTGTAAATGCTGAACGTATTTATGCAAATGCAACAGCAACAAAAAAAGAGTTTTTAAAAGTAAAAGGAAAACATTTAGAAGCCTCGGCAGATGATTTAAACAAAATTGATTCAGCTATAATGAACATGATTCAATAATGAATATTGGGATTTTAAAGCCAAGTGTTTCCAACTTGTTACAAGGTTTTTACCATAAACTTTTTCTTGATATCTCAAATTATAATGTACAACTAAGAATTATTTTCGTGTAGCAGCTTTGTACTATTATTAATCAAAAAAAAACAACTATTACAAAATTATTCCTTCCAAATGTAATGACCTTAAAAGCAACTTTTGCAAGCCCATAATCCTAAGATTTATGTAAAACCCTTGTCAAAATTTTGATTATAAAAATTTTGACAAGCTATCTTTTGAGTCTTTCAATGTCCGTACTCAAAATTGGTGTTACTTTTAGACTAGATACTAAGATGAAAAAAGCTAACAAAAAAAGTTCAGTTTTCTTATAATGAAAAAGAGTTAAAATCATCCTTGAAATTTATGGAAAAAACGGGATAAGAACTTTATCATGTAAGAGAGTTCTTTCAAATTAAAATTGCAATGCCAAAAGCCGGAGAAATTTAGAATTCAGCTATCTTGCAATAATACTTAAATCAAGATTTTACAGAATGAAAATTTGTATAAAAATAAGGCCGACTTTGATGTAAGGTGCTGATTTACAGAAGTAAAAAAAAGAAAGATACAATTTTTGAAAATTGTTTATTCATCACCAAAAGGCAAATGAATCTACTACAGTTTTTCGAAATTTTACTTTCGGTTTAACGCTGGCTTAGAACTCTTTCAATTCGAAATTTTCACCGTCAAAAACGCCGTAAGTAAAATAGCCAATCCAGTCGCCCAAGTTGATGTATTCAGAATCGGGACCCACTTCAATTTGCATAGGAAGATGGCGATGGCCAAAAATAAAATAATTGTAATGTTTAGATTCCAATTTTCTTTTAGCATACAATACGAGCCATTCCTGGTTTTCGCCTAAGAATTTTACATCTTCATTTCCAGAAATAAGTTTGTTTTTAACCGATAAATACTGTGCTAATTTCATTCCAATATCAGGATGAAGCCATCTATAAAGCCATTTTGAAAAAGGAGCATTAAATACTTTTTTCATTCTTTTATAACCTTTGTCGCCAGGGCCTTTTCCGTCGCCGTGCCCAATTAAAAAGGTTTTATTTCCAAAAGTAAATTCCTTATTGTCTCGAAAAGTGGGTATATTTAATTCTTTTTCAAAATAATCAGCCATCCACAAATCGTGGTTTCCTACAAAAAAAAAGAGGGATATTCCGCTGTCTTTAATTTCTGCTAGTTTCCCTAAAACCCGAACAAAACCTTTTGGAACAACTGTTTTATATTCAAACCAAAAGTCGAATAAATCGCCTAATAAAAAAATCGCTTCGGCGTCGTGTTTTACTTCATCTAGCCAACGAACGAACTTTTGTTCTCTTGGAAAACTTAATTCAGCTGTTGGCGCCCCAAAATGCTGGTCTGAAGCAAAATATATTTTTTTTGAAGAGGCTGTAGACATTTTTGTTTTTAAAAAAATCAAAGATACTAAATCTCTTGAAACTATCTATTTTATAAGATTTTTGTTGATTTCTTTTTGCACAATTCTTTTTTTTTTGAATATCACATTTACAAGTTAATTAGTTAAATTACGTTTTTTCCTTTAATTATTCTTAAAATTAGTTAAATTTGAATTCCCTTACTACGGGATAATTTATCAAACAACCTATAAATTTTTCATTTTATGAAGAAAATTACACTTTTATTACTCACTCTTTTTTACTGTGTCGTAGGGTATTCTCAGTTCCCGCAGAACTTTGAGGCTCCAGGATCAACAGTACCCAATGGGTTTCCCGTGGGATGGTTGGTCACCAGTAATGGAGTTGGAAATGGACAAAGTTGGACTATTGCAAATAATGCAGCAGTAATTATTACCAACAATGGCGGAACACAAACTGCCTACATGAATCGAGAAGAGATTGGTGCAGGAAACACTTCCGAGGACTGGTTGATTTCACCCTCAACAGCAATTCCAACCAATGGACAACTTCGATTTTTTACCAAACAATCGCTTGCTGGAGACAATGGAACGATTTATCAAATTCGTGTGTCTTCTGACCCAAATCAAAGCAATTTAGCCGCTTACACTGTTTTGCAACAATGGACGGAACCACAACTCAATGCAGTATTTAATGTAGTAGAAGAGAAAGTGGTAGATTTTCCTGCCGCAGCATTTGGAGCCAACCGTTTTATAGCTTTTGTACGGGTGTATACACAGCCTACTGCAGCTGTTGGCGGAGACCGCTGGTCGTTAGACGACATCAATGTGGTTCAAAAATGTAGCCCACCACTTGGTTTAGGTGCAAGTAATATTGCGGCTACGAGTGCTGCTTTAGCTTGGAGCGCATCAGCTGGTTCACAAGGCTATCAAATAGGTATTTTACCTTCCGCACAAACTTTTGAAGGTATTGTTACCACTACCAGTCTAAGTAATACTTTAAATGCTAACGGACTTTTGCCAAGCACCACTTATAAATATTATGTAAGGTCGAATTGTGGCAGTGGTAACTTTAGTGAATGGGTTGGTCCTTTTAATTTTACTACACTTGCCATCGGAACGGCTTGTTCGGATGCGATTATAATACCAAGTTTACCCTACCAAACAGTAAACAATACGGGTAATTTTGGAAATACATTGGCGGGACCTCAATTAGCAAGTTGTATTCCAGGGGGTGTAAACTACCAGTCTGGAAACGATGTGTTTTATAGTTATACTGCTGCCGAAAATTGTACGGTAAGTTTTACATTGAGTCCTACCGAAACGAGGTCTTCGATGTTTATTTATCCAAGTTGTGCAGGATTAACAGGAGCGTGTTTGGCCGCTGTAGGAAACGCGACCAATGCTCCTCGAATCATCAATTATGCAGTAACAGCAGGAACTACTTATATTATTGTAATTTCTTCTAATTTACCTACTGCTACAGTAGCCTATAATTTATTAATTCAATGCGAGGGATGTACTGAAAAACCTACGAATTTAGGGATTAATACTATTGGATTGACTAGTGCCAATTTCACATGGACTGCTCCAGCAGGAAACGTTCTTGGCTATCAAGTAGCCGTTCAGCCGCAAGGAAGCTCAGTTCCAGCAGGAGCAGGGGTAAATACAGGAAGTACTACACCGGGTTTTACTCCTACGGATTTATCACCAGCAACTTTATACCAATATTGGGTTCGTTCAGAATGTGCACCAGGTGTGTTTAGTGCTTGGGCAGGACCGTTCTTGTTCAACACGCAACTTTGTGCATCAGCCGATCAGTGTACCTACATATTTAGAATGACCGATAGTGCGAACAACGGATGGAATGGAGCGCGAATGCAAATCCGTCAAAACGGAATTGTTTTGGAAACCATTGGAGCCACTTACACTTCCGGAGCCGGACCAGTAGATATTGCAGTAACGGTTTGTAACAACATACCCTTTGATATCTTTTGGACTGTAGCAGGAAGTCAACCCCAACAATGTATTGTTTCGGTAGTAAACTCTTTCGGACAAACGATTGCTACCATTAATGGAACAGCCTCAATGGTAGGGACTTCGATATACCAAGGAACCATCAATTGTACCACTCCATTGTGTAATTTGGCACCAACCAACGTAACGGTAAACCCGATTACAACAACAGGAGGAACCATCAATTGGGTTGCACCCGCAACTGAAAATGTTGGATTTGATATTTATATCGTTCCCGCAGGTTCACCAGCACCTGTTGCAGGAACAACTCCAACCTATTCAGGAGTAAATGGGCCAGCCGCACCATTTAGTTTTAACATCCCTGTACCAAACGCACTTGCGCCAGACACTTTGTATGATGTTTATGTACGCGTTCAGTGTAACAATCCAACTAACTCGCCATGGTCGCCGGTACATACTTTTAAAACATTGCCAACATGTCCAAAGCCAGTTAATCAAACGGTAACAGGAACCACATCGCCCGCTCCAATCAATGGAATTAGCGCGGAAACAGTTGTATTGGGATGGACACCAGGAGCATTGGAAACACAATGGGAAGTGTTGTTATTAGCAGCACCCAATGCAGTACCACCAGCCTCACCGGGAATAGTTCCAACAGTTCCAGCAGGAAGTTTTTGGATTCAGAATATTACAGGTACAGCGGGTGCGGTTCAAACCTTATCAGCGACTACAACACCTGCATTGCCTGCATTGGCAAATGCTACCATCTACTATTATTATGTAAGAGCGGTGTGTCAGCCGGGTGATGATGCAAGTACGTGGACAGGTCCATTTGTTTTTAATACAGATACTTGTGCTGCAACAGAAAAGTGTAACTTCAAATTCTTATTGACCAATACAACAAACAACAACTGGAACGGCGGTAGAATTCAAGTACGTCAAAACGGAATTGTAGTGGCAACTTTAGGAACGGGTGGAGTGAATAATGCCAACGGAATCACGGTTGCATTATGTAACAATGTGCCATATGATTTATTTTGGAGCGTAGCAGGAACTTTACCAGAAGGTATTGGACTACAAGTAATTAATCCATTCTTAGATGTAGAGTACACGAAATTACCAGGACAAGGAACACCATTGACGGTATTGTATTCCGATACCTCGTTAGGAAACTGTGTGCCACCATCGTGTCCGAAACCAATAAATATGGTAGTAAACAGTGTAACCCAAACTACGGCTAATTTAAGTTGGACCGAAACAGGAACGGCTATAGCTTGGGAAGTTTATGCGATACCAGAAGGAGGAGCACTTCCAGTAAATGGATCTCCAGTAAACCCAGGATTGCCAGGATACTATCAAGCTCCTATCAATACCAACTTTATTGCAGATAATTTAACTCCAGGAACAAGATACCAATATTATGTTCGCGCAATCTGTTCAACAACAGAAGTAAGCACATGGACGTTATTGACACCCATAACTTTTATTACAAAGCCTGTAAATGACGAATGTGCAAATGCAATTCCAGTACCGGTAAACCCAGACAGAATTTGTGCGCAAACGGTAACAGGAAATACATTAGGAGGAACAGCATCAGCACAAATATCAACTTGTCCAGGAAGTGAGAATGACGATATTTGGTATAGTTTTGTGGCTACAAACAACATTCATATTATCTCATTATCGAATATAATAGGTTCAACAACTAATATTCGTTATGCGGTTTATTCAGGTGCAGATTGTGAGGCTTTAACGCAGATATTTTGTAGTCCAACTAACGTGAATACAAGTGTTGTTGGGAATTTAGTGGCGGGAAATACGTATAAGATTAGAGTTTACACAAATGGTAATGATATAAATCAGTCTGCTTCATTTACGCTTTGTATTACAACGCCAGAACCCATTACAAACGACGAATGTGATACAGCAACACCAGCTGTTGTAAATGCAGGATTGGATTGCGTTTTAGTAACTCCAGGTTCTATCACTGGAGCAACGGCTTCAGCATTAACAAGCAATTGTCCAGGACAAGAAGACGACGACGTATGGTTTAGTTTTGTGGCTACTAGTCCAACACATATCCTTACATTCCAGAATATTGTAGGTACAGCAACTACATTAAACAGTTCATTGTATACAGGTAATAACTGTGGAAGTTTGACCTTCATTGCATGTCATAACAATAATCAAACGTTGGTTAATAATTTAATTGCAGGTAACACGTACTTAATTAGAGTTTGGTCGAATGCGTCAACTTTAGAAGATATTAGGTTTGACTTGTGTATAGGAAGTATTGTACCACCAATTACAGTAAGCACTACGCAATATACAGTACCACAATTAGTAACCGATATATTGATTCAATCTACTTGTGCTACGGTTTCAAATATTACTTGGGCTACAGGTACAACTGCAGCCACAAATGGTATAGGTTATTTTAATCAAGGACCATCTAATTTCCCTTTTGAAGATGGAATTGTAATGGTAACGGGTAGTGCAACTTCAGCAGTTGGACCAAACACGGCAATTTTGTCTGGTGGAGGTTTAGGCGGAGATGCGGATTTATCAGCTATCTTAGCGGCTCAAACTCCACCTCTTTTCGGGACATTAAACAATTCAACAAAACTTGAATTTGATTTTATTGCGATCAATCCTGTTATTAATTTCAATTTTATGTTTGCTTCGGAAGAGTACGGTACTTATCAATGTGGTTTTAGTGATGCTTTTGCGTTCATCTTAACCGATGTAACTGCAGGAACTCCCCCTGTAAATCTTGCGGTAATTCCAGGCACGAATACTCCAGTTTCGGTATTTAATATTCGGGACAATCAGTATAATGCAGGTTGTACTTCAAATAACCCAGATCTTTTCGGAAGTTATTATGCTAATCCAGCAGGAGTTTTAGGAGCGCCAATTAATTTTAACGGAATTACGGTTCCTTTAGTAGCGACTTCACCAGTAATTCCAGGAAACACGTACCATATTAAAATGGTAATTGCTGATTATAATGATACGGCGTATGATTCTGCTGTATTCTTAGAGGGAGGTAGTTTTGATATTGGAAATATCGTATTACCAGATGATTACTTGATTGCAAATGGAAACGCACTCTGTGAGGGTGATGATGTTATATTAGATTCTGGATTAAATCCTGCGCTTTATGATATTCAATGGTTTAATGGTACTACTTTAATTCCTGGGGCAACAGGTCCAGTATTGGTAGTTTCAGAATCGGGCACTTATTTTATTCAAGCAGCTTACTTAAATACCAACTGTGTAACTACTGACTCTGTAATTGTAGAATATTTTATTGATATTGATGCAGAAGACCCAGCTGGTCTAGTGTTGTGTGACGCCTCTGGAGCAGGTACTTTTGATTTAACAGTTGCTGGAGATGAAGTTTTATCCATTTATGCACCAGGAACGCATGATGTAGTTTATTTCCTAACAGAATTAGATGCGATTAATAATAACTTAGCCAATGCATTGACTCTGGCTCAAGCGGAAGCTTTTGCGGGAGTAAACGGGCAAGAAATTTGGGTACGAGTTAATTTACTTACTACAAATTGTTTCCAAGTAGTTTCATTTAATTTAGTAGTGCAGGATTTAACTCCTCAGTTTACTTTATCAGGTGATTTAGAAATTTGTCCACAAGAAACAACTACCATTACTGTAGTTCCAACAAATAGTGATTTTGATGTGAATTCAGTTGGAATCCGATGGACATTCAATGGTGATGTTATTGTTGGCGCAACAGGAAGTTCTTTAGTTATTGTTGGAACATCTGGTTACGGTCTTTATACTGTTACTGTAAATAATGCTGGATGTACTTCAACTCAAACTTTTGAAATTATAGAATCAACAGATGATTGGGACGTCATCTTTAATGGTACCCCAGATTTATGTCCAGATGAGACGGGAACACTTACAGCAACCGTGGCGAATAACACAAATAATTCGCCTGTAACATATAATTTTACTTTGCCTAACGGTTCACAGGTAGAAAACAGTACTGGTGTTTTAAACATTGATGAAACAGGAGTTTACGAGGTTGTAGTTGATATTTTGGGTTGTACTACACTGCAAACATTTGTAGTTGCAGAATCGACAGATGAATGGGACATTACTTTTAACGGTAATGCAAGTTTATGTCCAGATGAGAGTGGAACACTGACGGCTGTTGTGACCAACAACACGAACAATTCGCCTGTAAGCTATACGTTTACTTTGCCAAATGGAACTGAGGTGGTAAATAGCAGTGGTGTATTGAACATTGATGACACAGGAGTTTACGAAGTAGAAGTGGATATCTTAGGCTGTACATCTACGCAAACCTTTACAGTTTCACCATCTAACACGCAGTGGAATGTAAGCTTTACGGGTCCATTAACGTTGTGTCCAACAGAGCCGGGAGCGCTTACTGCAGTAGTAACGAACAACACGAACAACACACCAGTAACGTATACCTATACATTACCAAATGGAACGCAAGTGGTTTCAGGTTCAAACGTATTACCGACTTCAGGTGCAGGAGTTTACACGGTTGTAGTAGATATTTTAGGTTGTCAGAGTGCTCCAGTTAGTTTCACAGTAGGAGCAAGTGTTTCAAACTGGCAAGTAGCCTTTACAGGAACTCCCTATGTAATTTGTGCTGGAGAAACAGTT
>NZ_JBIPPD010000294.1:0-3108 GCF_044368625.1 Flavobacterium sp.
ATTTGACTTACGGAAGCAAGCAAGATTCCTACAATTGGAACATCGATTTGGGGTATCAAAATCAAGTGTACAATTGGTATGGATTGCCTGAATTTTTTGGAAACAATTTAACGGAAACCAATCAAAATAATTTGATAAACTCTATTGATCCACAACAAACTTATCATAATTTTTATATTGGTGGAAGCGTAGGAGCGAACGATGGTTTTTTTGACAAAGCAAAATTCAAATACAACCGATTTTGGGATGCAACTGGTTCCGAAGAAAATCATGTAACTTTCAAACCCTCGCTTAATTTAGGGGTTTCGGATTATTTTTTTAAGTTGAATTTTACAGTTGATTATTTGAATGCCAAATTTGATCAAGCCTATTCGGATGTTCCACTGGATCCAGCAACCACATTCGCTGGTGAAAATTCGAATTTAATTGTAAGTGCCAATCCTAATTTCCAATTGCTAAAAGACGATTTGACTATTAACTTAGGAGCCGAAGTAACGTATTTGTCGATTTTGAAAAGCAATTACGACGGCGTTATTGGCGATGCCGACAGTGATGTGTTTATTTACCCAAAAATTACGGCTTCCTATAAAGTGGTTGGCGATTTGATGGTGGCTTATGCTGGAGCCGAAGGCGGTTTGCAACAAAACACGTACAGAAATTTCACGAATATCAACCCGTTTTTGTCGCCTACGCAAATCATTCGTCCAACGGATAGTCAGTACGATCTATATGTAGGTTTAAAAGGGAAATTGGCCAATACCGTAAGTTATAACATTCGAGGTTCGTATTTGAATGAGAAAAATAAGGCACTATTTCGATCTAATGAATACACACAAAGTGCAGGTAATGAACCATACGCATTTGGAAATTCGTTTTCAGTGGTATATGATAATGTTAAAACAATGCAATTTTTCGGAGAACTAAAAGCCGATTTTTCGAAAAACATTACATTTGGAATCAATGCATCGGTAAGTAGTTTTAACGTGGATACTCAAGAGGAAGCTTGGAATTTGCCGCAATTGCAATTGGGTTCAAATCTGAATGTAGCCATTACTAAAAAATGGTTTGCTGGTGCCAATGTCTTTTTTATTGGCGAACGGATGGATTTTCAACTCGATCAGTCGTTTACCGAAATTACATCTGGAAAGCAAACTTTGGCGGGTTATTTTGATGCCAATTTAAACCTTGGTTACCGCCACAACGAACGCATTACAGCCTTTTTGAAAGCCAATAACATTGCCAATCAAGCCTACGAAAAATGGTTGAATTACCCGGTTCAACAATTGCAATTGCTTTTGGGAGCCAGTTACAAATTTGATTTCTGAGAATAACGCTTACTTGTCTTTATTGCAGTATTTTGCGTTAGGGGTTGAAGTGGAAATCCTTTTTTGTGGCTTTTTTTGCCACAAAAAAGATTGAAACGAAAGACCCGACCCCGATTTTTCATCGGGGGAACGCCCAAATAGAAAAGTATAAATCTTGACAATTACAGCAGACAAAAAAAAACCTACTACTATTAATAATGCCCTACCAATCTACAAGACGTTTTGTTTTGTGGTTTTTTTAATACAAATAAAATGACATTCAAAGCACAAATTATTGCTCAATATGAACAACGCATTCAAGATAAAATTGACGCTTTTCAGGATATGATTTCGTCTTTATCTGCTGATTCTAAAAATGATGCCAAAGGTTCCGCAGGCGACAAACACGAAACGGCTTTGTCGATGATGCACATCGAACAAGAAAAACTCAATTACAAATTAAAAGATCATTTGTATGATAGCTTGCAATTTTCCAGTATTGATTTTACAAAAAAATCAAATAAAGTACAAATCGGCAGCTTGGTGGAAGCCAATGCCCATTACTTTCTGATTGCAGTTGCATTACCTAAACTAGTAGTTCAAGGAGCTACTGTATTTGGGATTTCCCCTGAGTCTCCCTTAGCGAAAGAGCTTATCGGAAAAGAAGTGGGTCATACTTTTAGTATGAATAATATCAGTTACGAAATTATTGAAATTATTTAAGGTAAATGGTTTTTGAAAATAAACTCGAAAAATTTTAAGATTTTTGCCACGAATTATACAAATTCAATTTGTGTAATTTTGAAACAAAATTAAATTTCTGAGTTTAATTTGTTGATTTTATTGTCATTTTCCTTCGTCGGAATGAACAAAAGTTGGAAATGGTAGCTAGGCATTTTCAAGATAAAAAATGCCCCCAAATAGTGTCTAACTTTTCGGGGGCATTTTACTTAAAAATCGCTACTTCGTTACAGTACTACTTTCCATTTTTGTCGACGACCGGACGTTCACTTCGGTTGGCTAATTCCCAAGCCGTTGCAAACGCTAATTGCGTTCTTTTGGCTAAAGCATCGTACTCAATTTTATTAGGAGTATCGCCTGGCAAGTGATAATCGGCGTGTGAACCGTTGTAATAGAAAATGGAAGGAATGCCGAATTTGGCAAAATTGTAATGGTCGGAACGGTAGTAAATGCGTTCCGGATCGTTGAGGTCGTTGTATTTGTAATCCAATTCCATTTTGATGTATTTGGCGTTGGCTTCCTCGTTGATTTTGTGTAAATCAGTTGATAATCGATCGGACCCCACGACGTACACATAGTTATTGGTGTTTTTATGCAAATCATCACGGCGACCAATCATGTCGATATTGATGTTGGCAATCGTATTTTTTATAGGAAACAATGGATTTTCGGCATAATACCTCGAACCATGCAAACCTTTTTCTTCGCCTGTTACATGTAAAAATAGGATGGAACGTTTGGGGCCATTTCCTTCTTTTTTAGCTTTTTGAAATGCTTGGGCAATTTCCAATAAAGCAACCGTTCCCGAGCCATCGTCGTCGGCTCCGTTGTAAATTTCGCCATTTTTCGTTCCAACATGGTCGTAATGTGCCGAAATCACTAGAATTTCTTCGGGTTTTTCGCTGCCTTCAATAAACGCCCAGATGTTCTCAGAACTTTGAGGAGTGGGACTGTAGCTTCGTTTCATAAAGGCTGCGGGAACTTCTTGATAAAATGAGGTGGCGCCTTTTGGAAACGAAATCCCAATTTTTTGATATTCGGCAATCAGGTATTTGCCCGCTTT
>NZ_JBIPPD010000376.1:0-3100 GCF_044368625.1 Flavobacterium sp.
AAAAGGTCTAGAATTTCATCATAAAGGTATCCAAGTGATTTACTAATTGTTCGGTATTCGCTAATCTCCTCAACATCTTCTGGCGTAAATGGAATCTCATTACCCTCTTCATCTTCATAGGTAAAGTCCTCGGCAATCCAAATCTCACCTAGACAAAGCTGTTCCTTGTCCTCAATGCGCTGTAAAGTTTCAATCAATTGTGCGACTGTTGCCATTAGTTCTCCTCCTGATAAGTGATAGTGCCACATAGGTATTCTGAATCGGTGTAAGGTTCTGGCAGAATCGGTGCTTCATAGTTCTCGGTTATGAAATTCTGAACATCCTGAGTCAGTTCTGGAATCTCCACGCTGTATTGCGCGGTGATGGTGATAATGTATTTTGCCATCAGCTCTCCTCCTGTTGTCCGATGTAGTCAAACATAGCATAGAACGCGGTGTGTGTCAAGTAGTGTGTGTTGGTGTGTCCAAGCGGTTGGAAGGCAACAAAGTCTTGCCCGACACCTGTCACCTGATACCCGACAAGTTTGCCAGTTGGGTTTGGCTTGGTCATCCAGACCTGTCCCTCTTGTAACTTAGTCATTAGAATCCTCCTGTAAGTTGTGAATGCCCATTAGAATCTGCCACTTTATCTCTTGCCAAGTGTATTCCTTATCTTCCAATTCGAATCTCCTGTCCCTTGGCGTTATCCCAAATCGCAAGCTGTTGCCAAAGCGTAGCAAGTGCCGTCGCTCTTGTCAAGTTGCGAACTAGGCGTGTCTTGTCGAACCAAGTTGTGCCGGTCTCGGAATCCGTCCACACACCGACAACCATGCCGGAGACAAGTTCAGACCGGTGTATTACCTTCTCAGCAACCCAATAGCCGTCGGTCATGGTAATCGGCAGAAACTTGCCGTCCTGATACAGATAAGTTCCATCCTGTAAGTTCGGTGTGGTCATTAGTCCTCATCCTCCTGTTCGATGTAGCCGTAATCTTGGCAATAGGTCATAAGTTCCGATAGGGTCGCGCCGTCGAGAATCATCTTGGCAAGTTCCAAGTCTCCTCCCGCTTCACCATACCAAGCATTCACGCCCTTATCCTGTAACCTAGCGTAAGTCGCGGTCAAGGTTCGAATAGTTGTCGGTTCATAAGCCATTATCTGTGTCCTCCTGAGTCAATCATTAGAAAGTGTGGCAACCAACCATCGGGCTTTGGTCGCGGTGGAATCACAATACCCGCTTTACGGGCTTTTGCTTTTGATACAGTAGCCATTTCATCTCCTCCTGTTTGGATACTTAGACGTTATCAGAATTCTGAACCCTTGTCAAGTTAGTTTGGTAACAATTTGGTAACAAACTTGATTGTAGGTTTTCTACAATTGAATTGTAGGAATCCACATATGAAATTATGAATTGTTTTATATAACACAATCGGAATTGTGCTATAAGTCTATCTATTAGATGGCAACCTGATAAGTAGCCACCTAACACTATTCGGACTAGTCTGAGAGTTTCCTGAGAGAATTACCCAAAGTTATCCCCAAAAAGCTGTGGATAAGTCTGTGGATAAGTCAAAATCAGACCCGCAGATAGTATAATATATTATGTATTATTATAAAATAATAAAACATAACGTTTCACTAGGGGAGACCAGACAAAAAGTGTGAATTCTTGTCTAGTCCCCCTAGATAAAATTAGAGGATGTAGGCATCCATGCTAGGCGGTGTTGGCCACCCTTCCATGGCGAAGATACCCGCAACTGAGTAGCGTCTATCTTCAACGGTTCGAACCATAACCTCCCCGTCCCATTCCGTCCAAGTGTCCAGAATTTCATCTGGCTTACGGCGCATTAGGTCGCGCCATTCAGCTAGGTATTCCTTGTGCTCTTCTGGTGTCCAAATTGAGTAATCCATTAGTCCTCCTCCTCAATCTGTTCGCGGGCTTCTTCCTCGGTCTCACCCTTGGCAAGAATCTTATTGTCCGAATCGGTAATGATTACCTTAGCGAATCGGTTAGACCCAATTGCCCGCCATACTTTTGTCTCCATTTGGTTTCCTCCTGTTTCGGTGACAAGTAAGACGTTAGCACACAATTGCCCCGATGTGTTGCCAATTTCGAAAAAAGTTTATAACAAAATTGTTATCAAAATGCCCTTGACAAGTTGCTTGGCATGGTGTATAACCGCGCGGGCGGGCGGGTGCGCCGGTATCCTAGTCCCTATTGTGCGGTTTGTCAAATCGGATACATACCGCTAAAACGGCACAGAATGCCCGCTAACGGCAGAAGACCCCTTTTGGATACAATCACCTTAGGGCAGGCCTGAAAACCCGCCAAAACGCCACCAGCAATCGCATTACACCATCGGCGCTCGCAAGTCAAGTGATGTTACCAAATTGTTATAATCGAACATTTGTTCGCTTTTGACTTGTCAAGCCGACACGCCGGAGCGTTACCAAATTGTTATAATTGGGCCGTTACCAAATTGTTATAAAAAGGTGCTTGACAACCGGCCGGAAACGTGCTAGACTAGATGCCCATTCTTATCTCCCAGATTTCGGGCAGGGTGGATTTTGACCGGTTGCTTATCGGGCTACGTCCGGCGAACCCTACTAGATAAACCTAGCACATCTATTTGGAATTGTCAAGTATCTGGTCGAATCTGGTGGACGGCTAGGAATCGAACCTAGCCTTGGCATCCATGCCGTCCCGATGTTACTGATTATCCTCGCGCCACCTAGCCCGCTTGTAGGCCTGATACGTGAGTGTTCCGATGGCAACCATTATCCAGATAACGGTTATCCAAGACTCTAGCGGTGTCATTTTGCTATCCTTACTTTGGTTGTCTGATACTTAGCCTTGCGGGTGTTGCGTAGGTGAACCGCCCGCAATTTGGCTTCTGGTGTTCGCTTGCTGTCCGGTCTGGCCATTAGATGCCCCATGCCCTTCTAATAATCCCTTGGTGTTTGCTAGTGGTAACGCTGTATTTGCGAGACTCTAACCAGACCGAAATTCCCTTGTCTGGCATTCGCTTTTTGGTTGCGATTAGGGTGTCATAAGACCACACCGAATAAGTCAGAGAATCTGAATCCCAAATCCCCGTTAGCGTGTTGCCCCTAAATGGTTCG
>NZ_JBIPPD010000100.1:0-11399 GCF_044368625.1 Flavobacterium sp.
AGTCATTGGAACTCCCAAAACCATCGGTCAAGCCAAAATTGCAGGAAAAATTGTCGAACAAATCATGACCGAAAATCCACAAAGCATCCACAAAACCGCTATTGTTTTAGGGGAAGAAAGTTTGTTGTTACCAGTTTTGCATGCGTTACCTAAAAGTGTTCCGGCATTAAATATAACGATGGGTTATTCGGCGAAGAATAATCCGGCTCAATTGTTATTGGCCAAGTTGTTTAAGCTGCATACCAATGCCCTAAAACGCAACCCCAATTCTTACGTTTTTTACTACAAAGATGTAATGGATATTTTGACCCATCCATTAGTGGAACCGTTCAGTAATTCTTCGGCATTGGCCAAAATAATCAATCAAAACAACTATACATTCATTACCCAAAAACGGATTTTAGAATTACAAGAAGACAAAAACGATTTTTTTTTACTGCTTTTTCGGCAATGGAATGATAAACCTTTAGCGATACTAAATCTTTTATCGCAACTTTTGCTTTCGATTAAAAGTAAGTTGGACATTACGAACGAAGAGGAAAAAATCAACAATGCTTTTATTTACAGTATTTACAAAGTCATCAATAAGTTAATAACCTATTATACCAATCACTCCGAAATAGACGACTTACAAACGCTTTTTGTAATTTACAAGCAAGTCATTGATGTGGCAGAGGTTTCTTTTGAGGGTGAACCCTTGAGCGGTTTGCAAGTTATGGGTGTTTTAGAAAGCCGTGTTTTGGATTTTGATAATGTCATCATTACCTCAATGAACGAAGGTAAATTTCCCTCAGGAAAAGCCACCAATTCATTTATTCCTTATGATTTGAAAAGAGAATTGAAGTTACCTACTTTCAAGGAAAAGGATGCCATTTACACGTTCCACTTTTACCATCTTTTGCAAAGGGCCAAAAATATTTACCTGATTTACAATACTGAAAGTGAAGGACTCGACGGCGGTGAAAAAAGCCGTTTTATTACCCAAATTGAAATCGAAAAGCAAAAAACCCACGAATTAACCCACGAAATTTATAACACCGAAGTGCCGCAAAAAGCCTACGAACCCATGCGGATTGAAAAATCGGAAAGTGTAATGCAACGTTTGGCAGAAATAGCCCAAAAAGGATTTTCGCCCTCAGCATTGACGAGTTATATTCGAAATCCGATACAGTTTTATTTCCAAAAAATCATCCGAATCAGCCAAGTAGAAGAAGTGGAAGAAAGTATAGCAGTCAATACCTTGGGAACTATTATCCACGAAACCTTACTTGAATTATACAAACCTTTGATTGGCAAAACATTAAAAGTAGATAATGTCGAAAGCCTGTTTCCAAGAATCGAAGCTGAGGTTTTGAACCAATTTAAACTCATTTACAAAGAAGGCGAAATCCAAAAAGGGCGAAATTTACTGGTATTTGAAGTAGCTAAGCGAACAATTTTCAATTTCTTAAATGTTGAATTAAAAGGCATCAATAACGGCGACGAAATAAAAATCCTCCACTTAGAAAACCGCTTTGAACGCACTTTTGAACATCCCCATTTGCCTTTTCCAGTCGTAATAGGTGGTTCGGTCGATCGAATTGAGGAACGAAACGGTCGTATTCGAATTATTGACTACAAAACAGGCAAAGTAGAGCAAACCACGGTTACATTAAAAACGTGGAATGATTTAACGGCTGAGGTAAAGAATGAAAAAATCATTCAAATTTTAGCCTATGCTTTTATGTTCGAAAACCTCGCCAACGGTAAGGAAATGGAAGTCGGAATCGTATCGTTTAAAAATTTAAAAAACGGTTTCTTGCCCTTTAAATTTAAAAACGGAAAAGAGGAAATGACTGTTGTGAATGCCGAAATTTTAGAAAACTACCTTTCGGAATTGGTTATTTTACTTAAGGAAATTTTAGATGTAAATGTGCCTTTTGAGGAACGAATGCCTTAAATTTTCTTAAAAAAAGCACCCAAAACTTGCATCAATTCTGTTCGGTTTTCGATGTGACTCATGTGTCCGTCGGGAAATGAAACCAGTTGTACTTTTGTTCCTTCAATTTGTTCGATGGTTTCCTCATAATTCAAAACTGGGTCTTTTTCGCCTAAAATTAAAAGTACCGGATAGGGCGAAAAATGCAGCAAAACTTCGCGGTCTTTGCGAATTTTCATCCCTTCAAGCGATGCTACAATTCCTTGTAAGGGCGTTTTTACCGCATCGTTTTTGACTTGTTCAATTTCGTCCGCCAAGCGTTCTCGGTTGTTTTCGCTGAATAAATTGGCAATGGAAAGCCGTACAAAGTTGGTGTAATGTTGTTTCACGGCTTTGATGGCTCGATCGCGGTTGGTTTTCCGCTCATCGCTATCGGCACGGGAAGTAGAGTTGAGCAACACCAAACCTTTTACGGCTTCGGGATACAATTCGGCGAAAGCCAAAGCCACATAACCACCCATCGAATGTCCCACGAATACCGCTTTTCGAATCCGAAGTTCCGACAAAACCGCATGCACCACATCAGCATTGTCCTCCATAGAATGTACATATCCGAGGGGTTCAGAGTTTCCGTGACCCAATAAATCAATCGTGATAATTCGGTATTTCTTGGAAAACTCAGGAACAAAAGCGTTCCACATTTTTTTGTTTTCTAAAAAACCGTGCAGGAAAACGATGGCGGTGCCTTTTCCTTGGTCGGTAAAGGAGATGGCGGTGTTTTTGAAGTGTACATAATTTAGTTTAACTATATTACTAAGTTTTTTTGTCATTATTCTGAATTGCTATTAGAATAAATAAGATTATAAAAAAAAGTAGAACTGTATAAATTCCTGTAATTAGATTAAATATCCAAAGATAAGGTGTAGAGAAAAGGATTATAATAAAGATTTTATCTTTTAAACTAGTGGCGTTTTTTGCTATTTTAATTTTAAGTAAATCTTCAATTAGATTAATTATTATTGATAAGACTAAAAATGTAGTTGCGGAAAATGCAAATTTCTTCCAAAGAGAATTAAAGTATAATACTTTTATTTCTAAGAATGGTAAGATAACGAGCATTACAATGATTAATAGATAACTAATTGTTAACAGACCGAAAAACCGCGTTTTCCAGTATTTAACTTTATTTGAAGTTTTTACATAAGTAAAATTAATATTTATAATGTTATCTTTCGGCAGAACAAGTAGGTTTCCATCAATAGATTTCTTGTACACTATTTTGTTGGTATAATTACGGTGTAAGGTAAAAAGATTTTCCCCGTTATTGATGGACTCGTTTATATCATCAATTTTACTTTCATTTTCACTTTTTTCTATTGAAACAAATTTATATGCTTTTGACAGTACAATGTTTTCTAATTTATCCTCTTTATCTAAAATGAAATTATTCAAAATCCCTTGATAAAGCTCATCTTTAGTATTATTTTTTACTAAAACATCAACTAAAGTTGTATAGACATCTCCAATTTTTCTATTAACACCATTTTCTTTGTAGGCTTGGGACAAATAATGCCAATTGTTTTTAAATTTAAATATTGAAAACCGATCAAATGCCAAAGTTCTAATTACGATATGGATTATATAACCAAGGCTAGCGGAAATAAAATAGATGATAAATATCAAAATTAGAAAACTTCTAAATTCAATTTTGTCAGTAAAAGATTTAGGAAATTCATTTCTTGCTAGGTTTTGGAAAATTGAAGAAATTTTGTCGTAGTTTATATTTTCTAAAGGATGCAGATTCCAAAAATAACCTAGTATAAAAAACAACAATGAAACCGAACTGAGACAAACCAAACTCAGAAAAAGAGACCAAAGAAATCTTTCAAGTAGATTTCCTTGTTCAAATTGATTTCCGAATTGCCCCGAAAAATAAAATTTTCTAAATAAAACACCTGGAAACAAAAATACCATTATGATTATAATGGTATTTAAAGCTATATTAACATTCAATTTACTCTATCGATATAATTAATGAATTGTTATTTGACAAAGAGATTTCCTTTTCCTTAACGTCCTTATGTTTTTTCAGATATTCTACTGTCTCATTGAAAAGCATTTCATCTTTCGGATTATCTAAAATCTTGGTTATTTCTATGTTGTCATTTTTACAATCGCTGATGTTAGAAATGTCTAGACTATTAAAAATTTTTGCAATAACATTTTCAACATTTTTAGAAAAATGAACAAAGTCAAGGTTTAAAAGTGTGTTCATAAGTTTTAGTTTTTATGTAAAGTTAATAATAAAAATGAACAATTTTATTTTTTATTTAAAAAGTTTAGAATAAGAATTATACGCTTATTAAAACTATCTGTAATTTTATTTCAACAAAGGTACAACTTACAACTTTAACTATTCATCAATTCTTCAATCTCCCCCACCTCAATCGGAATATTCTTCATCATATTTAATGGCTCTCCCGCTTCCTGAATTACCACATTATCTTCTAATCGAATGCCAAAACCTTCGGCTGGAATGTAAATACCAGGTTCTACGGTAAAAACCATATTGGCTTTTATGGGTTCGTACAGCAAACCATAATCGTGCGTGTCCAATCCCATGTGGTGCGAAGTTCCGTGCATGAAATATTTTTTATACGCCGGCCAGTCGGGGTTTTCGTTTTGCACGTCTGCTTTGTCCAAAAGTCCCAAACCAAGCAACTCTGAAGTCATTAGCTTACCCACTTCTTGGTGGTATTCTTTCCAAAGTGTGCCTGGAACCAAAAGTTTTGTAGCGTCATTTTTGACACGCAAAACGGCATTGTAAACCGCTTTTTGACGGTCGGTATATTTTCCCGAAACCGGAATGGTACGCGACAAATCGCTAGAATAATTGGCATATTCTGCCGCAACGTCCAGTAAAATCAAATCGCCCCCTTTGCAAATTTGATTGTTTTCGATGTAATGTAAAACGTTGGCGTTGTTTCCCGAAGCAATAATAGGAGTATAAGCAAAACCTTTGGAACGGTTTCGGATAAATTCATGAATCAATTCGGCTTCAATTTCATATTCTGTAACATTTGGCTTTACAAAATTCAACACACGACGAAAACCTTTTTCGGTAATGTTACATGCATTTTGAATCAAATCCAATTCTTCTTGCTCTTTTACCGAACGCAAACGTTGCAAAATTGGGTTGGATTTCTCGACTTTATGTGCAGGATAATTTGCCTTCCACCATTTTATAAAACGATCTTCACGCGTTTGTGTATCTACTGAAGCACGGTAATGCTCGTTGGTATTAAGGTACATCGTATCCGAATAGGCCATGATTTCTTTCAACGTTTTGTGAAAATCCTGCAACCAAATCACCGTTTTAATGCCCGAAACTTCAAACGCTCGTTCTTTGGTCAATTTTTCGCCTTCCCAAACCGCAATGTGGTCGTTGGTTTCTTTCAAGAACAAAATTTCTTTCAAATTCTCGTAAGGTGCATCCGGAAATAGCAATAAAATACTCTCTTCTTGATCCACACCACTCAAGTAAAAAATATCTCGATGCTGTGCAAACGGCAAAGTCGAATCAGCTGAAACGGGATAAATATCATTCGAATTAAAAACAGCAACACTGTTGGGTTTCATTGCTGTCGTGAATTTTTTACGATTTTTGATAAAAAGCGAACGGTCTATTTGATGGTATTTCATAAAGTTAAAATTTTAATTGTAGACTGCAAAAATGCGAGTCCAATGAGGTTGTTTTTGTAAAATCCAAATTTAAAAAGAATATGTTCAATTGCAGTTAATGCGACTATAAAATTTAATTTTTTGTTATATTTAAAAAATTTTTATTCCATGAAATTGCCATTAACGAAAAGTTTGCGCAAGAAATTGAAAATGCCTCGCCAGTTCGCAAGCTCGGGTCATCGAACACCGATGAAAACGATACTATTGTGAGATAAACACTAATAAATAAAAGTGATACTATATAAAACCGCTAATAAATCAAATTTTACATATATGAAAAACTACTTCGTATCATTAGTTCTAGCATCATGCACGATTTTGCACGCTCAAGACAAAAAACCGTACCAACTTTTTGATAAAAATGGCAAAAAAGTCAGTTTTGAAAAAGTAGTTAAAGCTTCTTTAAAAACTGAAGTCGTCTTGTTTGGTGAATTTCACAACAATCCCATTTGCCATTGGTTGCAATTGGAATTAACCAAAGATGTAGCTTCAAAAAGTAAAATTGTATTAGGAGCCGAAATGATCGAAGCCGATAATCAAAAGCAGTTGAATGCTTATTTGGCAGATGAAATGAATCAAAAGCAATTGGATTCCACCGCACGATTGTGGTCCAATTATAAAACCGATTACAAGCCCTTAGTTGATTTTGCGAAAGCGAACAAACTGCCATTTATTGCTACAAATATTCCTAGAAGATATGCATCAATGGTTCACAAAAAAGGATTTGAAGCTTTGGAAGCCCTGACCGACGAAGAGAAATCGTGGATGGCACCACTGCCGATGCCCTACGACAAAAATTTACCTGGTTATACCCAAATGATGACGATGATGGGCGAACATACAAGTCCAAATATGCCCAAAGCTCAAGCGAGTAAAGATGCAACGATGGCTCATTTTATAATTAAAAACCGCCAACCCAATTCGGTATTCATTCATTTTAACGGTAGTTTTCATTCGGATAATTTTGATGGAATCAATTGGTATTTAAGGAAATATCATCCTGAAGTCAAAATTGTTACCATAGCAACGGTAGAACAAAATGAAGTGGATGATTTGGAAAAAGAACATTTGAATAAAGCAGATTTTATTTTAGTGATTGATGCAGATATGACCAAAACGTATTAGTTGGAATTGTTAAGGAGTTTATCTACGATAACAACTGTCGGATCTATTTATTGACATAAATTAAATTTAAACGTTACACTCAAGACGAGGCCTTAAAAATGGAAATTACGCCCGAACACAACGAACGAATCGCAAAAATGATTTTTGCATCTGTTTATCCGCATTATATTTCCAAAGTTGAAAAAAAAGGAAGAACTATTGAAGAACTCCATACGGTAATTGAATGGCTAACAGGTTTTGATCAAAGAAAGATTCAAGAAATGATTGATCAAAAAGCAACATTTCACGCCTTTTTTAATGCCGCGAAATTGAATCTAAATGCGAATAAAATAAAAGGGGTAATTTGTGGTTATCGTATAGAAGAAATAGATAATCTATTGACGCGGCAAGTGCGGTATTTGGATAAGTTGGTGGACGAATTGGCAAAAGGAAAAAAAATGGAGCACATTTTGAGATCCGAAAAGGATTAAAAATGAAACCTACAAATACGAATTTTAAAGCAGATTAATAGAGTGCATTAAATCTGAAACGTGCGAATCACATCTATAAAAGACAAGTAATTTGGAGTGCATTTCCTTATTTTACAGCCATTAGGTGAGTTGTAAATAATGATGTAAACCTTTATGCGTCCTTTCGGAATGCTTTTAATAATCAAACACTTTAAAATCGTTATAAATAAACACGCAAAGGTTGTAGTATTTGCCAATAAGCAGTATTTTTGTGTGATTTTAAAACACTCAATTATAAATTATGGCAAAATCTGCATTATTAAAGTCGTCACTTGCAAAGAAGTACTGGATGGCTCTTACAGGTTTATTTTTATGTTTGTTTTTGGCGGGACACCTTGCTGGAAACTTGCAATTAATATTTGGAGACGCATTACAATTCAACCAGTACGCGTTATTTATGACTACCAATCCGGCAGTCAAACTTCTTTCCTACGTAACCTACATTTCAATTGTGTTTCATGCAATTGACGGTATTTTACTCACCATTCAAAACAAGAAAGCTAGGCCTATTGCTTATGCTAAAACAAATCCAAGTGCCAACAGCTCTTTCGCTTCACGGAATATGGCAATTTTAGGATCGTTAATTTTGATCTTCATCATCACCCACATGGTTAATTTTTGGGCGGTAATGCATTTTGACAAAAATATGCCGTTGCAAACAATTTCAGTTGACACAGGCAGTGGCATGAAACAAGAGTTTTACTTAACAACAGATAACGGAAAGTTTTTTCCTGCAAATGCAGATCAACTTGAGCAAGCTGGTTTAGAAATCAGAAACAGAACGGAGTTTTACAACAAGCAGGCAAATGTAAAAATGGGTGAAGGTTACAAAGACCTACACAAAATTACTTTTGCTTATTTTCAGGATGCAAAATACGGATTAATTGCTACAATAATGTATGTAATCGCCATGATTGTATTGGCATTCCACTTGCTTCACGGTTTTGCAAGTGCATGGCAATCTTTAGGTGTTAATCACCCAAAATACAACGGTTTTATTAGAGGATTCGGAAAGGGATTTGCAATTTTAGTACCACTATTGTTTGCTACTATTCCTGTTTACATTCACTTTTTTGCTAAATAATATAACTAAAAAATCATGACTTTAGATTCTAAAATACCAAAAGGAGATATATCCAAAAAATGGACTGATTATAAAGATCACTTAAAACTCGTTGCTCCAAATAACCGACCCAAAATAGATATCATCGTTGTAGGTACGGGTTTAGCTGGTGCTTCGGCAGCTGCTTCGCTAGCCGAAATGGGATATAATGTAAAAGCATTTTGTTATCAAGATTCACCAAGACGTGCCCATTCAATTGCGGCTCAAGGTGGTATCAATGCGGCAAAAAATTATCAAAATGACGGTGATAGTATTTACCGACTTTTTTACGATACCATCAAAGGAGGCGATTATCGATCCCGAGAAGCAAACGTGCATCGTTTAGCAGAAGTTTCTGGAAACATCATCGACCAATGTGTGGCTCAAGGTGTTCCTTTTGCAAGAGAATACGGCGGACTACTTGACAACCGCTCTTTTGGTGGAACACAAGTGCAACGTACTTTTTACGCAGCAGGACAAACGGGTCAACAGTTATTACTGGGAGCTTATTCGGCACTTTCAAGACAAATTGGTTTAGGTAGAATAAAAATGTTCAACCGTCACGAAATGCTCGATTTAGTAAAAGTAGACGGTAAAGCACGCGGAATCATCGCCCGAAATTTAGTGACAGGAGAATTAGAAAGACATTCGGCTCACGCTGTTGTTATAGCCTCGGGTGGTTACGGAAATGTTTATTTCCTTTCTACAAATGCAATGGGAAGTAACGTAACGGCTGGTTGGAAAATTCATAAACAAGGCGCTCTTTTTGCCAATCCTTGTTTTGTACAAATCCATCCAACTTGTATTCCAGTTCACGGCACAAATCAGGCAAAACTTACGTTGATGTCCGAGTCGCTTCGTAATTCTGGACGTATTTGGGTACCAAAGAAAAAAGAAGATGCAGAAGCTATTCGTGCAGGGAAATTAAAACCAACAGAAATTGCCGAAGAAGATAGAGATTATTACTTAGAGCGAAAATATCCGTCCTTCGGAAATTTAGCCCCTAGAGATATTTCTTCTCGAGCAGCCAAAGCGGTTTGTGATGCAGGTCACGGAATAGAATCTAACGACACTAATGAAGGTGTTTATCTAGATTTTTCTACGGAAATACAAACCAAAGGAAAACAATCGGCTTACGCCAAAGGAAATCACAACCCCACTCCAGAAGAAATTACCAAATTAGGGAAAGAATGGTTGTCCGAAAAATATGGTAACTTGTTTACAATGTACCAAAAAATTACGGACGAAAACCCTTACGAAACACCGATGAAAATATATCCAGCCGTACATTACACAATGGGAGGCGTTTGGGTAGATTACAATTTACAGTCCACAATTCCAGGTTGTTTTGTTGCGGGTGAAGCTAATTTTTCTGATCACGGAGCCAACCGACTTGGAGCTTCGGCATTAATGCAAGGTTTAGCCGATGGTTATTTTGTATTGCCTTATACCATTTCAGATTATTTGGCAGATGAAATTAGAACAGGTAAAATTTCGACGGAATCATCAGAATTCAATGAAGCTGAAACCAGAGTTACTGCTTCAATAGAAAAATTATTGAACATAAAAGGAACCAAATCAGTGGATTATTTCCACAAAAAATTGGGTTTAATTATGTGGAATAAAGTAGGAATGGGACGAAATGAAGCTGGTTTGAAAGAAGCAACTTTAGAAATTGACGCTCTTAAAAAAGAATTCTACAAAGATGTAAATGTTCCAGGACATGCAAATGAACTGAACCCCCAATTAGAAAAAGCACTTCGTTTGGCCGACTTTTTTGAATTAGGCCAATTAATGGCGATGGATGCATTGCAACGTAAAGAATCTTGTGGAGGTCATTTCCGCGAAGAGTATCAAGATGCAGAAGGAGAAACACTTCGTGATGATGAAAACTTTTCTTTTGTTAGTGCTTGGGAATACAAAGGAGAGGACATCAGTAAAGAAGAGCTTCACAAAGAAGAGTTGAAATACGAGTTTATTAAAATAGCCGCGAGAAACTACAAATAAAAAATTATGAGTGCAGCAAAAAATATCAATATCACCCTTAATATTTGGAGACAAAAAAACGCCAAAGAAAAAGGAAAAATGGAATCATATAAATTGAATGATGTTTCCACAGCTAGTTCGTTTCTTGAAATGTTAGACCAGTTAAACGAACAATTAATAAACGATAAAATAGAGCCTATAGCATTTGATCACGATTGTCGCGAAGGAATTTGCGGTATGTGTTCTTTATACATAAATGGACGAGCTCACGGACCAGACACGGGAATCACCACTTGTCAGTTGCACATGCGAATGTTTAAAGACGGCGATACCATCGTAGTTGAGCCATGGCGAAGCGCTGCTTTCCCAGTAATTAAAGATTTAGTGGTGGACAGAAGTGCTTTTGATCGTATTCAGCAAGCGGGAGGGTTTGTATCTGTAAATACATCTGGAAATACCATTGATGCTAACGCAATTCCCGTTCCAAAAGACGATGCTGATAAAGCATTTATGGCGGCGGCATGTATTGGTTGTGGTGCTTGTGTTGCTTCATGCAAAAACGGCTCTGCTATGCTTTTCGTCTCTGCAAAAGTATCTCAATATGCCTTATTGCCTCAAGGTCAAGTAGAAGCTGCTACTCGTGTATTAAACATGGTTCGTCAGATGGACGAAGAAGGTTTCGGAAATTGCACCAACACGGGAGCCTGCGAAGTAGAATGTCCGAAAGGAATTTCCCTAGAAAACATTGCCAGAATGAATAGAGAATATTTGTTTGCAAGTGTAAAATAAAACATGCTTCAGTATAAAAAAAACGCCTCCAAATCATAGAGGCGTTTTTTTTTAAGCTAAATCCAAATAAATTACTTTTACTCAAACACAATAAAAGTCACAAAAGAATGAAGAACTTTATTTTTTTTATATATATCCGTAATTGCTCATATTTTTGTATATTTGTTTGATAGATAAATTATTGGGTATGAATATTTTTAGTTTTGGAGTCGAATTTAGTAGTGAAGCC
>NZ_JBIPPD010000295.1:0-3091 GCF_044368625.1 Flavobacterium sp.
AACTAATGAAAAAATTAAACAAGTAGAATTATCAATTAATAACAGACCTATTAGAAAATTCAATTATCTTAGTCCAATTGAAACTCTAAATAATAAGTTTGTTGCACTTATGAATTGAACACAGCTAGTAATTTAATTCGATTTTTTTTAAAACCTCCTTTCTTCTGCAATTTTAAATTTACAAGCTGCGAATTGAAACCCTCATTACACAAAATTAATTAATCACAAATTATAAATACAAACTGAAGAAAAACAATTTATTGTGGCTATTTTGTTTTCTCTTAGTTCTGTTTATTACGACATCTAAGTGTTATGGGTTGTAATGGAAAGCCAGTACGAATAGCCTACAATTTACCGATTGTAGTCGAACAGAAATAGAGTACCCAAATTCAACTTGAAACCACAAAAATTCATTTTCTTGCGGTTTTGTCGTTTACAATTCATAGGATTTAAGAATTATTTAAATACTTTTTTAAAATCAATATCCGTATCTTTGTACATTGAAAAAATGCATCTATGGAAACCATTTTAGAATCCAATATACTACCTAATACAGCCCGAACCGACGCCAAACCAAAATGGCTAAAAGTCAAACTTCCCATTGGCCAAAAATACACGGAACTTCGGGGCTTAGTCGATAAATATGCACTCAACACCATTTGTACTTCGGGAAGTTGCCCGAATATGGGAGAATGTTGGGGCGAAGGAACTGCAACGTTTATGATTTTGGGAAATATTTGCACGCGTTCTTGCGGTTTTTGTGGTGTAAAAACCGGGAGGCCAGAAACAGTGGATTGGGACGAACCCGAAAAAGTGGCCCGTTCGATTAAAATAATGAACATCAAACATGCAGTGGTAACCAGCGTGGATCGTGATGATTTAAAAGACGGCGGTTCGATTATTTGGATTGAAACCGTAAAAGCCATCCGAAGAATGAATCCGAATACTACCTTAGAAACTTTGATCCCCGATTTTCAAGGAATTGAACGAAATATTGACCGCATTGTCGAAGCAAATCCCGAAGTGGTTTCCCACAATATGGAAACCGTAAGACGCTTGACGCGTGAAGTTCGCATTCAAGCAAAGTACGACCGTAGCTTAGAAGTTTTACGTTATTTGAAAGCCAAAGGCATTAACCGGACGAAATCGGGAATTATGTTAGGATTGGGTGAAACCGAAGAAGAAGTAATTCAAACGTTACACGATTTAAGGGATGCCAATGTGGATGTGGTAACGATTGGTCAGTATTTGCAACCCAGTAAAAAACACTTACCAGTGAAAGAATACATTACTCCAGATCAATTTGCTAAATATGAAAAAATCGGATTGGAATTAGGGTTTCGTCATGTAGAAAGTGGTGCCTTGGTGCGTTCTTCTTACAAAGCACAAAAACATATACTTTAAAATTTGTTTCAAGTTTCAAGTTTCAGAACTTGAAACTTGAAATCTGAAACAAAAATAATTGAAAACAAGAATTGCTATAAACGGTTTTGGACGTATTGGAAGGAATTTATTCCGTCTGCTATTGAATCATCCTACCATTGAAGTGGTTGCTATTAACGACATTGCTGATAACCGGACAATGGCGCATTTAATAAAATACGACAGTATCCACGGTGTTTTGCCTTACGAATGCACTTACGATGCTGATGCAATAGTTGTAAACGGAACTTCTTATTTATTTTTTCACGAAAAAGAAATTTCCCACTTACCGTGGAAAAATCACAACATTGATCTTGTTGTAGAATGTACAGGAAAATTTACAACATACCAACAGCTTCGTACTCATATTACTGTGGGTGCGAAAAAAGTAATTTTGTCGGCACCTTCCGAAGACGATGCAATAAAAACTATCGTGTTAGGAGTGAATGATTCGATTTTAGACGGTTCGGAAACGATAATTTCCAACGCTAGTTGTACAACAAATAATGCCGCACCGATGCTCAAAGTAATCCATCAATTATGCGGTATTGAACAAGCCTACATCACCACGGTTCATTCCTTTACAACCGATCAGAGTTTGCACGATCAACCTCATAAAGATTTACGAAGAGCCCGTGGTGCCAGTCAATCGATCGTTCCAACTACTACCGGAGCGGCAAAAGCATTGACAAAGATTTTTCCGGAATTTGAAGGTAAAATTGGTGGAAGCGGCATACGAGTTCCTGTTCCCGACGGTTCTTTGACCGATATTACTTGTTACGTTAAAAACGAAGTTACCATTGATCAAATCAATGCTTGTTTTAAAAGTGCCGCAGCAAACGAACTCAAAGGAATTTTGGCGTATACCGAAGATCCGATTGTTTCGATTGATATCATAGGTAATACCCATTCTTGCATTTTTGATGCCCAACTTACATCGGTACTTGCCAAAATGGTAAAAATTGTGGGGTGGTATGATAATGAAGTGGGGTATTCCTCACGACTTATTGATTTGATTGATCGTATATCACCGTCTAAATCATAACTCAAATTTAAAATTACATATATCTGTAATTCAAAAAAAGAAATTACCTTGCACGGCTTTTAAAAAATAAAATTGATGACCCCATTTGCTTCCTATTTGAAAAGTGTACTCTTGATTGTAACTTTTTTTAGTATTTCGAAAAACACTTTATATTCGCAATGTGTTGAAATTGAATCCATTTTAGTTGCTGCATGTGGTACACCCGAAGGACAAAATGAAATGTTTCGGTTTCGTGTAGGCCCTACTGCTCTAAATTCAGGCGACATGGCAATCAATTGGCCAAGCAATACTTGGGAAGGTTTTATTCAAAATGCTACGACAGCTTCCAAAGTTGCTATACTGAATGCAAATATTGTTGCCGCTGGCGGCTGTGCTTTGATTCTGGAACCCGTGGGAGGGGTCTTACCAGCAAATGCACCCGTTATTGTGGTAACTAGTTATTTATTTGATACCGCTGCCAATTCTTTTGGCGCATTGACCGAAAATACATACATTTTATCACAGCCGTCCGAAAGTTTTTCAAAATCGATAAAAACTTCTTGTTAGCCCAATGTTTTAGTGAACAAACTTGTTTGTAAAGCCGAAATATCTTTTTCAAAAAGTGTTTTTATATTTTGTTTTTCT
>NZ_JBIPPD010000365.1:0-3088 GCF_044368625.1 Flavobacterium sp.
CTTACGCAGCAGCCACGCGATGCCGTCTACTGGCGCCGTCACAGTGCCCGCTGCGCTGTTGCTCATCCCTTGTAGGAAGCTGATGATGTCGTTATTCATGGCGGTTCGGTTAGGATTGGCGGATGGACGACGACAGCCTGAGACGGACTCTTGCTGCGGTTTTAGGGCCGCTCTTCTGGGGGATCGTGTTCGCCTTATGGCCCAGGCGCGAGAAGCCCCCCGGCGACGACATTCGACGTTCCCAGGAGACCCGATACAAGGCGTATCTCTTCGGGTGTAAGGTTCGCGGTCTTTGGGATCGTTGTGTTCATGGCCGCCGCCGCACGCTGACTCCCCTGAAGCGAATTGATGATAGGTAGCGCCTTAGCTGCCGCGCCGCTAGCGCCTGCAAGCCGAGCAACGCCACCCAGCAGCACGCCGCCAGGATTGCCGCCTCGCGCCACAGTGCCCCAGGCCGGTTCACTGTTGGCGTAGGCCGTGACACGGGTAATCCGGTTCAGTTCGTCCAACTCGGGCTGGCTGAAAAACACCTTCAGACGATCAGTGCCCAGCGCCTTCATGGCACCCTGAAGCCCAGCGGGTGACGCCATCTTGTCCCCGGCTGCGTTGTTCTTGAATGCGCCTTCATAGATCACGCGGGCAATCTGCTTTTTAGCCTCTTCCCGAGCTTCTGCCGGGAGGACTTCGGCCAGCTTCTTGAGGTCCGCGACTTTTGCACCGACGATGTGCTTCTGCACAAAGTCATCAGCCAGGCGGGACACTTCTTGCGGGTTGCGGGCCTTGGTGACTGCTTCCAATGCTGGGATGGCGTCCAGCAGCTTGAATCGTTCGCCAGCCAGCTTGCGAGCCACGGCAAACGGATCACCTTCCCCTCCACCCTCAGAAAGAGCGGACTTCACCGCTGCACGAAGAGCCCCGATGGATGCGTTCTGCCCATCGTCGTGCGCGTTAATCTGCTTCAGCAGCTTGTCGGCCTCTTCGTAGTTGAAGACCTTGCGCTGAGTCATGCCGGGGTCGTTCACGATGCCGAAAGACTTCAGCTTGTTGGCAATGACGGACGGCACAGCGTTCTTCTCGCCGCCCACCCCGAAGTTGTCGAGCACATCGGCCACATCGCCCGCGAGCTTGCCCATCGGAACGTCCCAATCCTTGCCGGATGATGCGCGTGCGTTCTGGTAGGCGCGGCGCACAGATCCGCTCATCTGGTCGTCAAGGTCCACCAGCGCCCGCGTAAACAAGTCGCCAGCAGGAACAGCCTCTTGCGCCTGCGATGCCCCCATCTTGCCCAGGCGTGATGTGATGTTCTGGTTCTGAGCTTGCAGGATGTTCTGAATAGGCTCGCCCACTCCCTCAATCCCGCGCACGTTCATGTCGCGTGAATACTGGGCCGGGTCGCGTGTGATCTGCCCACGCAATGCGGGCATGTTCAAGGCTTCGAAGTCCTGCTTACGAAGCAGAGCCGAGGCGTCCAGCTTCTTGCCGCTCCTGGCTGCGGCTTCCACCTGTTTGCGAAGGTCCGCATAAACTGCCTGCGGGATGCTGGCTCGATCAACGCCGAGCTGTCGAACGACATCATCAATCGCGTCATTTGCCTGCGTCGAGGCTTGAGTAGCCAACTTTTGCGGATCGGTAAAAAGCCGAGTCGCGAGCGCCTTGATGGGGGGGGCCGCGAGGTCAGTAAGCTTGCCCAGGATGGGGGAGGCAACCCCACCGCCCAAAGCGCCCACCCCCATCTGGCCGACCTTCTGCGCTCCAAACCCAACATCGCCAGTTGTGTCGCTGACCGGGTTCAGCATCCCGCCCACAGCGCCCGATAGCGAACCAGCCCCTGCCCGCCCCAGTGTGCTGACCGCTTGAGGCAGTCGAGCACCCGCCGCGATGGTCGTGGGGTTGACGATATTGCCGAGCAGGCGCGCGCCGTCAAATCCGGTCTGGTTGGTCGCCCATCGGGCAGTCGAATATTCCCGCTCGCTGTCATTGATCCCGGCATCGACGCGCTTCGACTCTGAATCCAGCCAGTCGCTGATACGGTTAGGAGCCAAGCCACCCAGTGACGCCACCGAAGACAGAGCACGCGGCAGCATCTGAGCGCCTGCGTCGATGGGGTCTTTCATGCCCTTGAGGGTGCGCCCCGGCACGCTGGCAAGTAGTTTCTGCTGATAAGTTGCCGACGGCTTCACGATGCGGCTCGCCTGGGCCTGCGCCATCTGAATTAGTTCGGCATCCGTCGCGGAATCATCGGCCTCAACCTCGTAGGTCTTGCCATCTGGCGCCTGAACCTTGAAAACAGTCATCGTGCCCCCCTCTTGACCACCCAATTACCAGGGGCCGAAACCACTGGATTTTCTGCGATGAAGGACGCGACCTCATCCATGAATCCACCATCAAGGCGACCATGCCTACGTTCGTAATCCCGCGCCATCTTGCTGATCTGAATATCGCGATTCAGAGCCGCCTTCATAGTGGCGCTGATTTGCTTGCGGCCTTGTGCGGACTTGGACAGATCCGGGATCTGCTGCAAGAAGTTCTCAAAGTCCTTGTCCGTCATTGGGCCGGAGCCCGGTTGACGCAAGCCGCCTGCCAACTCACGAGACAGCGCCTGTGCAGCTTCCTTGTTACCCAGTCGAGGATCGACCTTGACGCCAAAGCTATTGAGCGCCGACGCAATCTCAAGCCCTGTGGGGGCCAGCTTGCCGCCGTCTACGCCATCCAGCAGTTCCGTCATGCGCTCTAGCTTGCGGATCTGAGCCGGAGCCTGGAAGCCTGCCTTATTGATGCCAGCCATCATTTCGGAATACTCTTTGCCCTGAGCGGTGCTGTAGGCATTCTCAAAGCGCTGGCCGGCATCCACTTGGACCCGTGTTCCTTTGGCTGCGTTGTTTTTCAGGTTCCATTCGTTGTAGGCGGGATTTGCCAGCCCGTACTGGAACTCACGCACGGAGCTAGGCAGTTCGTTTTCCTTCGGAGCCGTGAACAGCGCCTTTGTCGGGTCGGCCTCGTCAACCAGCGATGCGCCAGGCGCCACGCTTGTCAGCTTGCGGGGCTTCGGCTGCAACATCTGCGCCGCCGCCATCGGGTCAGCGCCGAT
>NZ_JBIPPD010000296.1:0-3081 GCF_044368625.1 Flavobacterium sp.
CCAATGTAATCAACAACCCGTTTTGGTGGAGTGCCGACGATAAATTTTTTAATAATGCTTTAGCCGACACATTGGGTGTGCCATTACCAAACACCGTAATTCTGCCTTCTGCAGAACATCCTACGGATACGACTTCCAAGTCATTCAGAAATTTAAAATATCCGATGGATTGGGAAGGCATTTTCGAATACATCGGATTTCCAGCTTACATGAAACCGTATGCAGGTGGTGGTTGGAAAAACGTCTACCGATTGGAAAATAAAGAAGAATTTTGGGAAAAACACCAAGAGACTGGTCAATTGGTGATGATGCTTCAAGAAGAAATTATTTTTGAAGACTACTACCGTGTGTACTGTTTGGGTTGCAAAGACGTGCTGATAATGCCTTATGAACCTCGAAATCCACACCATTTGCGTTATGTAGTTGAAAATCCGAATCGCGATAAAAAATTGATGGCAAAAATCAAAGAATACACCTTAACATTATGTAAAGGATTGGGTTACGACTTTAATACCGTAGAATTTGCGGTTCGTGACGGCATTCCGTATGCTATCGATTTTGGAAATCCAGCACCAGATGCTGAATATACGTCTGTTGGTCCAGAAAATTTCGAATGGGTAGTTGAAAATGCTGCTAAAATGGCCATTGCTGCTGCTAAAAAACAAAAAGAAGGCCAAGTGAATCTTACTTGGGGAACTTTCATTAAAAATGCAGCTAAGTAATAAAATGTTTCAAGTTTTGAAGTTTCAAGTTGGTTCGTCAAAAAACCGCTTGAAACTTTAAACCTGAAACCTGAAACTAAATTATTATGTCAAAGAAATTACCCATTTTCACACTGGGTGTGGAAGAAGAATACCAAATTATAGATCCTGTTTCGAGGGACTTGCGGTCGCATTTGTCCAAAATTGTGGACGGTGCGAAAACCATTTTAAACGAACAAGTCAAGGCAGAAATGCACCAATCGGTAGTAGAAGTTGGAACAGTTATTTGCAGAAACATCCACGAGGCCAAGGATGAAATTCGTTTGTTGCGAAGCAAAATTGTAGAGTTGGCTGCCAAACAAAATTTGGTTGTGGGTGGAGCAGGAACGCATCCTTTTTCGCGTTGGCAAGACCAACCCATTACTGATGACCCACGTTATCATCATATTGTAAACGAATTGCAAGACGCCGCACGATCCAATTTGATTTTTGGAATGCATTGCCATGTAGGCATTGAAAATCGCGAAATTGGATTGCAATTGATGAATCAAGCAACCTATTTTTTGCCTCATATATTTGCGCTTTCAACCAACTCCCCTTTTTGGGAAGGTCGAAACACGGGTTACAAATCGTTTAGGACTAAAGTTTTTGACAAATTTCCAAGAACGGGTTTGCCCGAATATTTCGACAGTGTTCAGTCGTACGACAACTTTTTGGAAACCTTAGTCAAGACGAATTGCATTGACAATCCGAAGAAAATTTGGTGGGATTTAAGGCTACATCCTTTTTATAACACGATAGAGTTCAGGATTTGCGACATGAGTTTGACAATGGACGAAACCATTTGTATTACCGCCATCATTCAGGCCATTGTTGCCAAATTATACAAATTAAATGCCGCCAATACCAGTTTCAATGTGTACCGTTTGGCATTAATTAAAGAAAATAAGTTTAGAGCCGCACGATATGGAGTGATGGGTAATATGATTGATTTTGGATTGCAAAAAGAGGTCGCCACAAGCGATTTAATTTTGGAATTACTTGAATTTGTTGATGATGTAGTGGATGAATTGGGTAGTAGAGAACAAATAAATTACGTCCATAACATTTTAAGAGAAGGAACTGGAGCCGCCAAACAACTGGCCGTTTTTGAAAAAACAAACGATTTAACAAAAGTGGTGGACATGATTACTGATCAATTTACCGTAGGGTTGTAGAATCCTCCCCCAACCCCTCCAAAGGAGGGGAGCTTGGAATACGTAAGTGAGTAACTGAAATTAATTTTGAATTTGATATTAAAATTGAAATTGATATTGAAATTGCCATTGCTTTTGAAAGACTTATATTTGCACCTTTCATTATAATAAAAAATATGAACAATCAAATAAGAATCGCGGTTTTGGATATGTATGCCGGCGAACCCAATCAAGGAATGCGGTGTATAATTGACATCATCAATCGCTTCAATCAAATCGTTACTTTTCAGGTTTTTGACGTACGTGGAAAAAGTGAATTTCCGGATATTAAAAAATTTGATATTTATATTTCCACCGGCGGACCCGGAAATCCTTTGGAAGGTGACGGAAATTGGGATTTAAAATACTATGATTTCATCGACCATTTGACGGTATGGAACAAAGAACAGAAAGTTAAAAAGCATGTTTTATTTATTTGTCACTCGTTTCAAATGGCTTGTAAACATTTTGGCTTGGCCGAAATTAACAAGCGGAAAGACACTTCCTTTGGTGTTATGAAAGTACACAAAACCGAATTGGGTTTGACGGATCCTATATTTGAAGGATTACCCGACCCTTTTTATGCCGTGGATTCTCGTGATTATCAAGTCGTACAACCCAAGTTAAATATGTTTGCCAAGAAAGGGGCTAAAATTATTTCGTTAGAAAAAATTCGAGATCATGTTCAGTATGAAAGAGCGATAATGGCGGTTCGATTTTCAGAGTATTTTGTGGGCACACAATTTCATCCCGAAGCCGATCCCATAAGTTTTATTGCCAATTTAAAAAGCAAAGAACGCCGTGAAAAAATTATTGCCATGAAAGGGAAAAAGAAGTTTCGCGATATGTTGGAAGATTTACTAGACGAAGAAAAAATTTACAAAACAAATGAAACCATTATTCCCAACTTTCTCCGAATTGCTATTAATGATGTAATGAAACACAAGAAGACCTTGTCCAATTAGTATCCGAAGCATCAATAATTGTACATTAAAGTATTGATAATCTTTTACTTAAATAGTCATTCCTTAAATATGTTATAACAATCTGTCTGTTAATAACTTGTATATAAAAATAGTAATAAAAAGCGAAGTTAAATTGCCAAAAAGAGTATATTTAGGTAAAAAAAAGTGGCAATATGTTAG